>NZ_DATKFP010000224.1:0-3026 GCF_035511395.1 Sphingobium sp. | reverse complement strand
TGCGACGCCTGACCGCAACCGATATGGCGACCGTCGCGCGCTATGCTTTTCCAGCCGGTCTTTATGGTTCAAACAATTCGGAATGCGTAACGATCGCCTCCGTCAGTAACGCATCGTGATGTCAACATGCGTGACACCATCCGCCGCCTTGAACTTCACCGCGTCGAAAGAAGGCGGAGCGAGGACGACCGCCGCATTGTTGGAAAAGCCGTAGCCTTCTTCCGGAAGGCCGAGCATGCTCCGGTCGAATTTCCTGTCGCCGTTTTCGTCATGATAAATGGCGATGGCGTAGGTTCCCGGTCCCGGCACGGACAGGCAGGCGACGGTTACCGGCATTTCCGCCTTTATCCGGAGACGAGAGAGTTTCCCACCCCTTGCAAGAAAACGCTCCTTGTCGTCTGGATAAACAGTGATGGTTATGTCGCCCTTGGCGGCGCGGACATTGCTTACGGAAATTTCGAGACGCGTTTTGGCGCCGGACGGGCAGGCTGCGGCATGCGCATCGTCGGCGCCTGAGATAAGCTGGATCGCAAGCGCGAACAAACCCACCCTGAACGGGATCGTTTTTGCAGCCCTTCTGAAGATCGAAACTGACACTTTTCGCTCGACGTTCCGCCCGGTAAGCGGCTTAGTGTGTCCGCCCTTCGGCCAATAAATACGCACCACGCTGGTAACGCAAGTTCATGGCAAACAGTACTCAACAAAAATTCGACTATCCGCAATCGCTTATCGCGGAAACGCCTTATTGGTCGCTTCAGACGCGTCGGCAACAGCCCGCGCTGGGCGCGGTGGTGCTTATCTGCAAGGAACCCGCGACCGCCTTCGGTCAATTAAGCGCGGCGGCATTCGCCGGCCTGCAGGGCATGATCGCGGCGATTGAGCGAATGCTCGGCGGCTTCGTCGCCTATGAGCGCATCAACTATCTCATGCTGATGATGGTCGATCCCGATGTGCATTTTCATGTCATTCCCCGCTATTCCATCCTGCGCATCTTCGAGGAGATCGAGTTCAACGATGCGGGCTGGCCGGGACCGCCGGCCCTTGCCGAGGCTGTCGCGCTCACAGACGCGCAGCTCGACGCGTTGACGACGCATTTGCGTGTGCTCTGGGAACAGGGCGTTCACTGATGGGTTCTGCCGAGCCGCCTTACGGGCATTCATTGCGGCTGTCGCTTATCGATCGGTATATTCTCGTCCGCGCCAGCGGGCCCTTCGCCATGGCTCTGGGCATTTCCTTATGCGCCCTGTTGCTTGAACGGCTCCTGCGTCTCTTCAATCTTCTGGCGGAAACAGGCAGTCCGTTCGGTGTCGTCCTGGAACTTGCGGCCAATCTCGTGCCGCATTATCTCGGGCTGGCACTGCCCGCTGGCTTCTTCATCGCCGTTTTTGTCGCGGTGGCGCGGCTCAGTGAAGAGAACGAGTTGGATGCGATGCTTGCGAGCGGGCTTTCGATCTATCGCCTGTCGCGTCCCTATATCGTCGCGGGTTGCGTCTTTGCCGTCTTCAGCATTCTGCTATTCGGATTTCTTCAGCCCTATAGCCGCTACGCTTACCGCGCCATCCTCTACAGCGCGACCAATGCCGGCTGGGGAGGGCAGGTGCAGCCGCGTGTCTTTATCGACGCCGACAAAAGAATAGTGCTGACGGCGGATTTCGTCGACCAGACAGGCACGAAACTGAAAGGCGTATTCCTGCGCAAGGAGACGCCCACCGGCGAACAGGTGACAACCGCCGAAAGCGGTCAGTTCGCCCTCTCCGCGGATCGTTCTCAGATAAATCTCTTGCTGCAAAACGGCATAAGGCTCGACGACGGGCCGAATGGAAAACCGCGTGCGATAAAATTCGACAACATTCTGGGCAATGTGGCCTTCAGTTCCGACGCGCCACCTTTTCGACCGCGCGGTGAACGCGAGCAGGAACTGACGCTGATCGAATTATATGCCGCCATTCACCATCCGGGCAGCACTGGCATCAATCCGCCGCGCCTCGTTTCCGAATTCCATGCCCGTCTCGTAAGGGCGCTATCTCTGCCCTTCCTGCCGCTTTTGGCCATTCCGCTTGCCATGACCGCGAAGCGGCAGCGCCGCAGTTCGGGGCTCGTCATCGCCATGCTGATCCTGCTCGCCTATCACCATGCCGTGCAAGCCGGCGAGAGCTTCGGCGATACCGGAAAAATCTCGGCGGACAAGTCGCTCTGGCTGATTTTTTCCGTCTTCGCGATCTTTTGCATCTGGCTTTTTACCCGCAGTTCTCATCGCCCCGGCGACAATCCGATCACACGCAGCGTCGATCGCGTAGCGCGATTTCTCGATCTCCTGCGCGGCATGCGCCTGCCCCAATGGCTGCGAAGGGCCACATGAATCGCGTTCTGCAAACTTATCTGACACGGACCTTTGCCACTCAGGCGCTTGCCTGTGTCGCGGCGCTGACGGCGCTTTTGCAGGCGCTCGATCTTCTCGACAACGCGACCGACATATTGCAGCGCCATCTCGGGATTCGGGGCATCGGCTACTATCTCGCGCTCCGTCTTCCCACGGTCGTCGATCAGGTGCTTACCATCGGTGTACTGATCGCCAGCATAATGACTTTCAGGAATCTGGCTCGGCACAACGAGATTACGGTTTTACGGGCGGCGGGTATCACGACCTATAAAATGGCCATTCTCCTCCTCCCCGTCATCACGGCCATCGCTCTCTTTCAATTTGTGCTGAAAGATCAGATCACGCCGCGCACGGAGCGGGCACTGTCCGTATGGTGGCAGGCCACGCAGTTACATGACGACAACGACGATGCGTCCATCAAGCCACTCTGGTTCCGCGTAGGGCCTTGTATCGTCTCCGCCAGGCACGTTGGCGGCGACGGGCGCCTCATCGAAGGCGTGGAAATTTACTGGCGCGAGAATTCGATGCTCACCCGCCGTGTCGTCGCCGAGCGCGCCGAGGAAAAAACAGGTCAGTGGCTGCTCCGGAATGCGATGGAAACCGGCCTGCGGGATGGCGTCGCGATCTCCGAAACGCCTCAAGACAT
>NZ_DATKFP010000223.1:0-3420 GCF_035511395.1 Sphingobium sp. | reverse complement strand
CTCGAAGGCCGGAAGGCGTCGCTCGTTCGCCTCGAGATCGGCCTGAACGGCCGCAAGATCGGCGTCGAGATTGAGAATGGAGGATTCGAGCCGGCCCAGCGCCGTGCTCCAGCGCGTCCTGTCGGATACCTCGAACCCATTGCGCTCGCCATGGTGCAGTGCCGCGACGGACGTGCGGATACCGCGCTCACCATCGTCATCGACGGCCTCATAGCCCGAGAGTTCCACATCGATGCCGTTGACGGTGCCGAGCAACTGGCGGGCCTGGCCGCCGTGCAGCCGCAACTCGAAGGCTTGCCGCAGGATCCGTTCGCCTGTGGCCTTGCGGTCGGTGATCATGGCGCCGCCGCAATCGAACAGAACTTCGTCGTGACGCGGTAGGACCCGGCGTGCGATATCAGCTTCCAGCTTCGCGATCAGGCTGGAGCCGTCGATGATGGCGTCCGCGGTCCGCTTGATGGTCCGACGGATATTATACTGGTCGTCGATATGCGCGTCGCGCAGGCGCTCGAGCCTTGCGACCTCCGCATCGAGCCCGGCTTTCCGCATCAGGCGATCGTCGCCGGACGCCAGTGCCTTTGCGAGCGCGAACTGGTTGACGTTGGAGCCGACATCCTCGATCCGGCGGATGGAGCGATCGCCCGACATCGCCATGGCTATGAAGCGGGCCTTGCGCTCGAGCATCTGCCAGTTGGTCGCGTCCATCGAGCCGCTGGTGGCGTAACCGTAGAGCTCGATCTCGTCGTTCTGGTTGCCCTGGCGCTCGATCCGGCCCTCGCGCTGCTCGATATCGGAGGGTATCCAGGGGACATCGAGGTGATGCAGGGCCTTGAGGCGCTGCTGCGCGTTGACGCCCGTTCCCATGGTGGGAGTCGAGCCTATGAGGATGCGCTTGCGCCCCTGGTTGAGGTCGTTGAACAGGCGCTGCTTGGCGCTGTTCTTCTTGTAATGCTGCATGAAGGCGATCTGATCGGCCGGTATGCCCATTTCGATCAGCTGCTCGCGGATCCAGACATAGGCGGAGAAGCCGCGTGTCTCGATGGCGTTCTCGGTGCCGAGATCGGAGAAGATCATCTGCACCGCGCCGGGCAGCGGATACGGCCTGCCGGTTTCAGGATCGGTGTAACGATTGTCGGCCGTATCGCGCCAGATACTATGGACGTTCTCGATCAGGAGATTGAGCTTGTTGCCCTCCTCGTTCCCCATCATGGGATCGACGAAGCGGAGATCAATCGCGGAATGCCGCCCATCGGTGATCACCGAAAGGAGGATGTCGTCGCCCTTCTGGGGTCGCCCGCTGCGGTTCTCGATCGCCTTGATGCGCTTGGCGAGCACCTTCTGATAGGCCTTGAAGGGCGCCCCGGACTGGGCAACGATGATCTTGCGCTTGCCGCCTTTGATGGTGGGCAGCCGGACATATTGGCGCAGATCGTCCTTCAAAACGACGTCGGCGACACTGCGATACATCGCCATCAGGTCGGCGACATTGACGAATTCGCAGAAGCGCGTGACCGGTTTGTAGCTGCCGCTCGGCTGGAGTTCGAGTTCGGTGCGCGTGTCGCCGAAGTTCGCGGCCCAGGCATCGAACTCGTGCAGGCCCTTGGCGTGCAGCTCATCGGGCTGCATGAACCGCTGCAGCGTATACATCTCGCCCAGCGTGTTGGTGATGGGCGTGCCCGACGACAGGATCAGCTCGCGGCCGGGATTGATGCCGGCAAGGTATCGGCCCTTGACGAAGAGGTCCCATGCCCGCTGCGAGCCGGCCGGATCGACGCCCTTGAGGTCACCGAGGTTGGTCGCGAAAGTCAGCTTGCGGAATTGCTGGGCCTCGTCGACCAGGATCTGGTCGATGCCGATCTCACCGATATGGACGAGATCGTCCTTGCGGGCCTGCAGGTTCTCTAACCGGCGCTGGAGTCCTTCTTTCAGGCGCTCGACCCGCTTGCGCGAGACGCGGTCATCGCTCTGGATGCCCGTGATCAGCACCTCGTAGCTGGCGAGCTGGTCTTCGATCAGCTGTTTTTCGAAGGCTGTCGGGGTGGGGATGAACTTGAACGCATCATGGGTGATGATGATCGCGTCCCAGTTGCCGGTCGCCGCGCGCGCCAGGAACCGCCGCCGCTTCTCCTTGATGAAGTTGGTATCGTCGGCGACAAGGATGCGCGCCGTGGGATAGAGCATCAGGAACTCGCGCGCGATCTGCGCGAGGCAATGATTGGGCACCGCGATCATCGGCTTGTTCACCAGACCGAGACGGCGCTGCTCCATCACGGCGGCGCACAGGCTGAAGGTTTTGCCCGCGCCGACGCTATGGGCGACATAGGTCGAGCCCGCGGCGACGATCCGCCAGACGACGCGCTTTTGATGATCGCGCATCTGGATCGTGGTCGACGCGCCGGGGAGCGTCAGATGCCTGCCGTTGAAGGTCCGGGGAACGAGGTTGTTGTAGGCGTCATTGTAGATCCGGACCAGGCGATCGGCCCGTTCGCTGTCCTGCCAGACCCAGGTCTCGAAGGTCGACTTGATCGCCGCAAGCTTCTCTTTCGCGGCTTCGGTGTCGGTGACGTTGAGTTCGCGGCGTTCCGAACCGTCAGCTTCGCGATGAACATCGTAGATCTTGGGGATATGGGAATTGAGAGCATCTTCGAGTAAGTCCGCGGCGCCGCGGCGTGCCGTGCCCCAGGTCGAGGTGGAGCTGACATGTCCGGCGAACGGGGCCTTGTCGACGGTCCAGCTCGCAATATCGACGGTATGATAGATGGTGGTCTCGACCTCCATGATCTCCGCGACGAAGGTTTCGATGACCCTGGTGGGAATCCATGGCGCGCCGAGACGCGCGGTGATCTCGCTGGGTTTGAGGTCGACCGGCTGGACCGCTTCGAGTGCGGTGGCGACGGCATGGAAGCGGGGATCGGTCTCGGCCTTCTCGCGCGCCAGGGCGAGCTTGGTCCGCACGGGGCCTGAAAAGGCCTCGTCCGCAGTAACCCAGTGGTCGAAGTGGGGCGTGGTGCGGACGGGGTCGAGATAGATATCGTCGGCAAGGTCCGCGAGCGCCTCGGGCTCGGTAACCCCGAGCAGACCGGCGATCAGCGGGAGATCGACGCGGCCGCGCTCGTGAAGCGACACCGCCAGCGCATCCTGCGCCGAGTGGATTTCATGGGCGACCGGCGGCTTGACGACACCTTCGGTGAAGATCGCGCCTGGCGTGCCGGTATCGCTCGCCTCGTCATAGGCCTCGATCGACGCGACCAGCCAGACGTCGGGATCGTCGAGGAAAGGCTGAAGGTTTGGGCGGCGCTGATATTCTTTCTCGGCACCGGTGTCCGGGTCGGCGCGGAGAGTGGTGATCGTCCGGTTGATCGGCCCGTATTTCTTCGTGAACTGCCTGTAATGCGTGAGCAGCTTCTCCTGAGACGCCGC
>NZ_DATKFP010000222.1:0-9704 GCF_035511395.1 Sphingobium sp. | reverse complement strand
CTGTGCAACCTGGGCCTGGCCCGGCTTCAGCAGGGGCGCCTGCCCGAGGCGCAGGGGCTGCTGCGCCGCGCATTGCAACTGAACCCACAGTACGATGCGGCGAAGGTGGGGCTGGCCCGGGTGCAGGCGGCGATCGAGAAGATCGCGTTGTCGCCCGGTTCGGCGCCTCGGAGCGCCGGATGAGCCGCGCGCACCGGCCTCTCTCGGCGATGTCTGCCTGGTCATTGCTGCTGACCTGCTTCATCGCGCCGGTTGCGATGTCCAGCGTCCAGATATCGTAATTGCCGCTGCGGTCGGAGGAGAAGGCGATGCTCTTGCCATCGGGGGAGAAGGCCGGATCGCGATCGTCATAGACGCCGTCGGTCAGCTTCTTCATGTCACTGCCGTCGGGCCTGATCGTCCAGAGGTCGTAATTGCCGTCGCGATAGGCAAAATAGACGAGCCGCGAACCGTCCGGCGACCAGACGGGTTGGCGGGCGTCGTTGAAATAGTCGGTCATCCGCTTCGCCTTCCCGCCCTTGGCCGGGATGATCCAGAGGCTGCCCTGAAGGTCGACGGCGAGCCATTTGCCGTCGGGCGAAACCGATACGGCCATGGAGGTACCTTCATGGACGTCGAAGGCGGTGGGCTTTTCGCCACCGGGCGGCGGCAGGTTGGCAGGCTGGGCAAGGGCGGACGCGGCGGTGCCGAGCATGAGGGCGAGCGCGAGGGTCTTGAACGAAGACGTCATGTCGGATGGTCCCCTTTTCCGTGCCGGCGACTGCGTCTGCCGTTCGTAACCAGGGGGAACGAAAGAGGGTATGAAATCCGCAACTTGATCGATCGGGAATGCCAACGCGAGGCGGATGAGATCCTGCTGCTCCGCCCTTGGAGCGCTCGGCCTTTATAGCAATCGTTCGGGCTGAGCCTGTCGAAGCCCCGCTCGTTTCTTGAAGAAATTATGGTTCTTCGACAAGCTCAGGGCGAACGAGAGTTGGTCTTACCGCTTCGACGCATTACGCTTAACTTCGCACATTTCCCGCAGATTTTGACATAAAATTACGTCGCCGCGATCCTATCGGAAAGCGGCGACGTCGAGCATAGCAGGGCATGTCCAGATAGGACAGCGGGGGATCAGTCGTTCGCGAAGCTGAGCGACGCCATGTGATAGATGGTAGCGACTTTCTGTCCGCCAAGGGTCAGGTCGCCCTTTTCCTCATGCGTGGCCGACAGGATGTAGCGCCCCTTCTCCCTGAGCGGCAGCGCCACCTTGCCCTGTGCATCGGTAGTGAAGGCCTTGGACCATTTGTCGGGCGTGAAGACGGTCAGCTTGGCATTGGCCACCGGCTTGCCGTCGCGGACGAGCGTGAAGCTGTCGGCACCGGGCGCGGTCGGCACGATCTCCAGCGGCAGCGCGGCCTTCGCCTCGCTGCGACCGGCGCGGGCATAATAGATCACGCCTTCCTTCTTCCCCTCTTCGCCCCAGGGCGCGAAGACGCTGTCGTCGATGACGCGCACGTCACCGGCGGGCGCGGTAACCTCGATATAACCGGTCTTGCGGACCTGCGCGGCGGACGAGGCGGGAACGAGGCGCGGCGCCTTCAGATGTTCGAATTCGGGATCGCCGCCTGCGGGCATGACTTCGCCCGGTTCGCCCAGATAGATGCGCGCGGGACCGCTGCCGTCGCGCTCGACCCAGATTTCATGCGCCTGCGCCAGCGAGGGCAGACAGGCGATCGCCAGCAGCGCGGAAGTCCATTTCATCATCTTTCCTCTCCCTTGTCAGAACCGGAAGCCGACCGTGCCCATGACGTTGCGCGGGGCGCCCATGAAGCAGTCGCCGCGCGCCAGGCAGGAGGCATAATATTTGTTGTTGAGCAGGTTGGTCGCATTGATCGCAAAGCGCCAGTTCTGCCAGTTGATTTCCGCAAGGCCGTCAACCGTGGTGCGTGACGGGGTGACGATCGACCAGAGAGAGCTGGTCGATATGCTCTTGCCGCTGTAGACGACGCCACCGCCCAGACGCAGTCGGGCTTCGTCGGGAAGACCGAAGGTCTTGGTCGACCAGATCGACGCGGTATGGCGCGGCATATAGTCGAGGCTGGTGTTCACTTCCGACTTGAGCTTGCTGTAGCCATAGTTGGCGAGCAGCTCGAAATTGCCGGGCAGCGTGTGGCTCGCCTCGATCTCGAAGCCCTTGGTGTTCAGTGCACCGGACTGGGTGATGGAATTGAGCGGGCCATAAAGGACGCGGTTGCGTTCCTTGATCTTGAAGGCCGTGACCGTGACCAGCGTGGCCGGGGTCGGCTGCCACTTCACGCCCGCTTCATACTGGGTGCCGGTCTGCGGTGTGAAGGGATCGCCGATGACGCCGCCCGGCCCCTGAAGATTGCCCGCCACGGGCAGGAAGCTTTCGGTGTAGCTGAAGAAGGGCGAGATGCCGGCGCCGATTTCGCCGATGATGCCGGCGCGGAAGGTGGTGGCATTGTCCTTCTGGCCCGAAGAACCGGTGACACGGTCGCGGCGCCCGCCCAGCACGACCGAGACGCGGTCCAAGAAACGGATCTGATCCTGCACATAGACGCCCAGTTGCTTCTGCGATTCATAGGCAAAGGGGCCGGTCGGATCGTAGGTCAGCAGCGCGTCCTGATCGATGTCGTACAGGTCGATCGTCTCGAAGCCGCTGGCGTAGCGCTTGCCGACCTTGTTCCAGCTATAGTCGATGCCGACGAGCAGCTTATGCTCGATATTCGCGCCGGTGTTGAAATTGAACTGGAGATTATTGTCGGTCGAGAAGACGTTCATCTTCGCATCGCTCGCATCGGCATAAAGGCCGATGGTACGGCCGTCATCGCCATAGACCGAGAAGGGATCGAGCGGATTGGAATAGCTGTCCGCATAGTGCGTGAAATATTCAAGGTCGCTGTCGATATAGCGGGCCTTGAGACTCAACCGCACATTGTCCGAGAAATTATGGGTGATCGAGCCGCCCCCTTGCAGCGACCGGCCATTGTATCGATCCCAGCCGGGCTTGCCGACGAACGCATATTGGCCGAGCTTGCCGATCGGGTTCGCGGTGTTCGGCAGGAATGTGCCCACGATCGGAAGGAATTGCGAGGTCGATCCGGTGTCATCCTCCTGATAGAGGCCCGTCAGCACGATGTCGGTGTCGGGGGTCGGCTGCCAGCGGATCGAGGGCGCGAACATCACGCGATCGTCGGGGACATGGTCGACATAGGTGTCGGCATCGCGGACACGACCGACGAAGCGGACCGCCAGATTGTCCGCCAGGGCAACATTGACGTCGCCCATCGCTTCCTTGCGGTCGAAGCTGCCATAGACGAGGTTCAGTTCGCCGCCGGTCTTGAACTCCGGCGTCTTGGAGACGAGGTTCACGAGGCCGCCGATCGAACCCTGACCGAACAGCACGGATGCCGGGCCGCGAACGATCTCTACCCTAGAGAAATTATAGGGATCCGAGGTGATGCTGGCATAATAGCTGAAGATGTCGCGCATGCCGTCGCGGAACTGGAGCGCATCGATGCCGCGCACGTTGAAGCCGTCGACGCGGGTGTCCCGGCCATAGGGATTGGCCAGCACGCCGGCGGCATATTTGACCGTGTCGCTGATGCTGATCGCACCCTGGGCAAGATACTGGTCGGCGGTGATGACCTTGATCGGCTGCGGCAGTTGGATGAGCGGCGTTTCGGTCTTCGTGCCTGCGTTGGCGGCGGTGACGACGATCTGGTCTTCGTCGTTCGGCACATCGGGTGCGCCCGCTTCAGCCGACCATGCTGCCGGAGCCGACAAGGCCATCAATGCTGCGCCGCTCAGCGCCATAACCCGGAAATTCATGTCTCGCCCCTTTTTGCGACTCATTTGCGCTCGCACGTAGCGATAATGCGACAAAATCGCAAATGCGACAAAGGGGAATATGTCAAAAGGCGGCAGAGTGCGGGGAGACAGCAGTGCTACAAGGGACTTGCCGGACAATAGGATTGCAGGAATTGGCGATGGGTCGGCATCTCGGCCGCGATCGCTGCAATATCTTTGCGCATCCGAGCAAGCTCGTCGCGCAATTGATCGGGCGGCATCAGTTTCGCCACATGATGATAACCGCGCGGATGCATGCGCTGTCCCAGCAGCACCGACGACCAGCTGTCGACCCGGAACAGTTCGTGCGGAAGCTGGTGCGCGCGGCCATTTTCCTGCCACAGGGCCAGTCGCTGCTTCAGACTGTCGGGGATCTCCATCGTCCGGCAATGCTGCCAGAAGGGAGAATCGTCGCGCTCGGTCACATGATAGTGCAGGATGATGAAGTCGCGGATATTCTCGAATTCCTGCCGCGACTTGTGATTGAAATTGGCGATCAGCGCCTCGTCGAAACCATGGAAGGGAAAATCCTCGATCAGGCGCGTGACCGCCGCCATCATCAGGTGGATGCTGGTCGATTCCAGCGGCTCGATGAAGCCGCCCGCCAGCCCCAGCGCGACGCAGTTCCTGTGCCACGCCTTCGCGCGGGTACCCGTCCTGAACCGCAGCAGCCAGGGATCGACGGTCGGCTCCCCCTCGATTTCGGCGAGCAGGCGGGCATGCGCCTCGTCATCCGACATGAAGTCGCTGGCGAAGACGAAGCCATTGCCGTCGCGATGCTGGAGCGGGATGCGCCAGCGCCAGCCCGCCTCATGCGCGATCGCCGAAGTATAGGGCTGGGCAGGACCGTCCGAGGTCGATTGCACCGCAACCGCGCTGTTGGTGCGGATCCACTGGCCCCAATCCTCGAATTCGACGCCCAGAGCCTCGCCCAGAAGGAGCGAGCGAAAGCCAGTGCAGTCGATGAAGAGATCGGCCTCGATCCGCTCTTCATTGTCCAGCGTCAGCGCGGCGATATCGCCGCTTTCCGGGTCCAGTTCGACATTGCGGATCTTGCCTTCGACACGCCTGACCCCGGCCGGCTCCGCCATTCCGCGCAGGAAGCGCGCATAACGGGCGGCGTCGATATGATAGGCGTAGCTTGGCACGACCGAGGAAGAGAGCGACATGCGGTTCGCCTCGCCCGCGACCCATTCCAGGCAATAGTCGCCAAGGTCACCGCCAAAACCCTGCGCCTGGGCATGGAGCCAGAAATGATGGAAGTCGGCCATCCAGCTCCAGCGCAGGCCGATCGCGCCGAAGGGGTGGATGTAGCGATCGCCGATCCGACCCCAATTTTTGAATTCGATGCCGAGCTTTATGGTGGCCTGCGCTTCGGCCATGAACCGATCTTCCCGGATCTTCATCAGTTGATGAAACCCGCGGAAGGTCGGCACGGTGGACTCGCCTACGCCGATGGTGCCGATGGCGTCGGATTCGACGAGCGTGATGTCGATGAGCGGTCCCAGATGACGCACCAGCGCGGTCGCCGTCACCCAGCCCGCCGTTCCGCCCCCGGCAACGACGACGCGCTTCACCCGATAGTCAGACGCAGGCAGTTCCGTATTTTTCATGGCGGTTGTTCCATAGGCGTGGATAGGGGTGCGGCTGGATGGATGGCGCCGGATGTCGATCCGATCGGGAGCGATTGAGAAGGAAATACAGGACCCGGACACTCAGTCCGGCGGGCGACGCGAGTTGGCGCGCCGATATGCGAGATCCATGTCCCCTCCTCTCTTACCGCGCATGAGACGGGAAAGCGTTTTCCTGTTAGCGCGATCATTGGCGAGAATGACAGGTTGACGCGAATGAGCAACCCCTGATGCGCGGGCGGTCGAGCGAAAGCCGGCGGATCAGGACAGCGGCGGCGCGCCGTAACTGTCGGCCGCGCCATCCAGGCGCACATCGATCCGGTCGAGCAGGAAGCCGGGATCGAGCGCATGGACCCGGATCATATGCCGACCCTTTTGCAGGCGCGGAATGGCGACGCGCCGCTCGGCCCGGTTGCCGAGGACATTCTGTTTCCACTCCTCGCTGCGTCCGTGCGTTTCGAAATCGAGGCTCTGCACCGGGCCATCGTCAATCTGTATGGCCAGCCGCAGCCCGTTGGCAGAGGTCAGCGGATGCGCGGGCAGCGCGATCACCCGCAATTCCGCATCGGTCGTCTCGCCAATGTCGAAGGCATAGCGAAGGGGCTTCGTCGCTGCGGCCGGTCCGGCGCGCGACGGCAGGTCGAGCCGGGATCGTAGCGCAACCCGGCGCGATCCGAGGCCGGGGATTTCTTCCCACTCATCGCTGGTCACGATGGCGGAGGCTGCGGTCAGCGACAGGATATGGTCGATCTCGACGGGCATATTGCGGTCCGCGCGCGGGACGATGTGACCGGCGATCGCCAGCGTCTTGCCGCCGCAGTGCAGGCCGCCGAAGTCGATCGGGGATTTGCCATCATAAGAGAGCATGATGCGCTGCTGATAGCCATTGGCCGCCGTGAGGCCGCCGGCCTGCATCGCGGGCGCAAGCCCCCGCTGGCCCGACAGGCGCCAGTCCGCCGCCTCGCCCCAGCCATAGATGGTCAGGGCGTGGCGTGCGGGACGCCCCTCGACGAAGGTCAGTTCGGATGCATCGACGGCGCAGCCCGGCCTCACCGCAAAGTCCGCTTGCGGGAAAGCCGGTTTGGCGAAGACGGGCAGGCCGCGCGGCGCCATGTTCATCATGCCGCGCCACTTGCCGCCCCGCTGGTCATTATAGGCAGCGGTGTCGGCGACGATCCGCGCATGGGCAGCCTCCGCCTCCCGCGCCAGCCGGTCCGCCACCGGCCTGCCCTGCCGCGTGTATAGCGCGGCCAGATCGAGTTTGAGATTGCGCTCGTTCAGGCTGGCCGCCCCGCGTACCGGATAGAGGACCAGCTGGAAATAGGCGTCTTTCCTGTCGGGCGGGATGTCGGCGGCGAGTGTTTCGGCGCGGGCAACTAGGTCGGCATAATCGTCGATGCGCTGCTGCGCCTCCGCGCCGCCGGTGCGAACATAGTCGCCGATGCGGATCGGCCGGGTCGGTTCGACCTGATTGAAGCCCATGAATTCGGGCCGGCGCTCGAAGGCCAGGTCATAATAGTCGGTCATGACGCCGGCGATCCTGTCCGCAACAGCCGCGTCGAATTGCGCAGCGAGCCAAGTCGCCAGATGATCGCGCGGCTTTTGCGCAAGCTGGCGATGGTCGAAGGCGAGGTCGAGAAAATATTGGGCCAGATATTCGCCGGGCTTGATGTCGCCGACATTGACCATCCAGATGCGGCGCGCATCCATCTGCCAGCTACGGTCCATCTGTTCGCGGATCAGCGCGGGATGGGTCGTCGCCAGCCAGAGATAGTCGTGCGGTCGCCCCCAGTAGGAAATATGATAATAGACACCCGATCCGCCGCTGCGCGCCCGCTCCTGCGGCGTCGGCAACTGGCTGACATAGCCGTAATTATCCTCCGGCCAGACGAGGGTGACATCGTCGGGCACCTTCAGGCCGAGGGTGTAGAGGTCCAGCACCTCCTTGTAGAGTGTCAGCGCCTGCGGCACCTGACCGGCAGGTTTTCCCTGCGCGCTGGCCAGCAGGCTGCGCTGGACGGCGATCGCCTCGGCCAGCGCGTCACGCGCGATTTCCGGCGTCTTCGCGCCTTCCATCGCCGAGTCATGCTTGCCGCGCAAGCCGACAGTGTAGATATTCTCGAACGGCATCACTTCAGTCAGCCGATCGCGCCAATAGCCGATCATCGCGTCGCGATTGGTGAAGAAGTTGAAGTCGCCCCGGCTCTTGTCATCCCATTCACGGACATTGTTGCGCATCATCGGTTCGGCATGGGATGTGCCCATGACGATCGCATGGTCGCGCGCCGCCTGCGCATTGCCGGTAATCTGGTAGAAGGGCCTGGTGCTGTCATGCATCGCCGGCCAGATCAGATTGGCCTTGAGCCGCCACATGAGTTCGAAGATACGGGCATAGCTTTTGGGGCCGATGTCGCCGACCTCCGGCTCAAAGGTCTTGGCCGCCCAGGGCTGCAATCCCCAATCCTCGTCATTCAGGAAGATGCCGCGATAACGGACGGACGGCGCGTCCGACAGACGATAGCGTCCGTCGACCGCGAGCCTATCCCGCCTGCGCGGCGTCACATCGGCCCACCATTCCCAGGCGGACACGCCCATTTCACGCGTCAGATCGACCATGCCCCAGATCGCGCCGCGCATGTCCGACCCGGCGATGATCAGATAGCGCCGCCCCGGCTGGCTGCGCGAAGGGAGCAGGACGCGGGCATAGCGTTCCCACTGCCCCGCAAGCGGCGCAAGATCGACGCCGGTGTCGCGGGCCACCGCTGCCATCAGCGGCGAGCCCCGCTGGGCGATGACGATGCAGACAGGGGTACAATCCCGGATGTGCGTCGACTGTCGCGCCCGCGCACCAGTGACTTTTTCAAGGTCGCCCGCCAGCATGTCGGCCGCGAGCGCGAGAGGGCGGCCCTCATCATGGACTATGGCTGCGACCTCATGGCCGTCGAACAGCCGCGCGTCCTGCGCGAAACCGGGTGCCGCCATCAGCGACGCGCAGAGGCCAAGGAACGAGACGATCGCGCGGTTCGGTTTCCTGCGTGGCATCCTGCCCCTCTCCTGCACCCGCCGCTGGCCACGGCCTGATCAAGCGTGTACGGATATTCGCGGACATTCTCAATGTGGAACTTATTGCCATATTATGGATGACGCTTGCCGGTTTACGCCTTGACGAAGCGCGCCCTTCCAGCAAGAATAAGTCAGACAAATGGGGAGAGACTGATGGGCGTCCGGCGGACATTGTGGTGCGGGGTAGCTGCTGTCGCCATGCTTCTGGCGGGCAATCCGGCACAATCCGCGGCTGCACAACCACCGGCAAGCGATGCGCGACTGGTCGTGGACAGCGACAGGCCCGGTGCGACGATCGATCCCAATATCTACGGCCAGTTTGTCGAGCATCTGGGGCGTGGCGTCTACGAAGGCATCTGGGTCGGCCCGGATTCCGCCATCCCCAATGTGCGCGGCATCCGCAGCGATGTCGTCGCCGCGCTGCGCAAGGTGCAGATACCCGTCATCCGCTGGCCGGGCGGCTGCTTCGCCGATGGCTATCATTGGGCGGACGGGATCGGCCCCACGGCGCAGCGTCCGCAGGGCATCAACGCCGCCTGGGACAAGTCGCCCGAAACCAATGCGTTCGGCACGCATGAATATATGGATTTCCTGGACCAGATCGGCGCCAAGGCCTTCGTATCGGTCAATGTCGGATCGGGCGACGTCAGGGAAGCCGACGACTGGATGCGCTACATGACCGCGCCCGCCGCCAGCCAGCCGGGCAAGGCCCGCGCCGCCAATGGCCATACAGAGCCATGGGCGGTGCCATTCGTCGGCGTCGGCAATGAAAGCTGGGGCTGCGGCGGCAACATGACCGCCGACACCTATGTCGCCAGTTTCCGCCACTATGCCGCCTTCCTGCGCAGCTATTCCGGCGAGCGGGCGAAGCTGATCGCAGTCGGCGCGGACACGGATGATTATGACTGGACCGATCGCGTCATGGCGCAGGCGATGATGTGGCGTCCGCATCCCACGCCGCTGGCCTATACGACCGATCGCCCGCTGATGTGGGGGCTGTCGCTGCATTTCTACAGCTTCGCCGGCAATGACTGGCGCAACAAGGGACACAATGTCGGATTCGGCACGGCGGAATGGGCGTCGGCGCTGGCGCGGGCCAATGTGACCGACGAACTGATCCGCCGCCATTCGGCGATCATGGACAAATATGATCCCGAC
>NZ_DATKFP010000221.1:0-2612 GCF_035511395.1 Sphingobium sp. | reverse complement strand
ATCAACGTTTCCGTGCTCCATTCGGCCTGCCGGTCCGCGACCAAGGCGGCGGGATTGACCAAGAAGGTCAGCGTGCACACGCTGCGGCACAGCTTCGCTACCCATCTGCTCGAGAGCGGCGTCGACATCCGGATCATCCAGGTCTTGCTCGGGCACAACAGCCTGTCGACGACGGCGCGCTACACGCATGTGGCGACGACGACGATCGCAAGCACGCAGAGCCCACTCGATCGTTTGACCATCGAGGTGGTGCCGCCCGCCTGAGCCGACCCCGTGCGGTCCGATCTGGAGGTGGCGGATATTTTCCGCCGCCACGGTGCTGCTTTTCGCCTGGCCCATGACGGCCATCTCGGTCGCGTCGAACGCCGCGTCATGTCGGCGGTCGAGCTGTGCCGATGCGCAACCCCGTGACCGCGAGTAGGGCTATCAAGGTCGCATAAGTCAGCGGGCGCAGGCCTCCTTGAGGTCGAAGCTGGCTAGCGGCTTCGATCAGGCGAGCGATCTCCGTGCCCGAGTAAATGTGCGGTGGCCGGCGCCTTTTTTGGGCACCGAAGTGATTGCGCGGGGGCAACTCGTGCCGCACGTCTTCGACGCGGATATGGCGTGCGAAGCGGCAGACGGCTTTCAGTCGCGCGTCGCGTTGCGCAATCGACGGTCCCAGTGCGGCCCAATCGATGGCTGTTTGCGTTTGAACATACGCCTGTCCGCGCTCAGTCGCGAAGCCGGCGAAGCTTTTGAGCAAATACTCGGCATTCGACATCGCAAAGCCCGTGGCACGACGCAGTGCGAGATAGGTCTCGATGGTCTTCAACATCAGAGCGCCTCCGGCCATGGCTGCGCCACCTGCTTCAGAAGAGTGACATCGGCTTTGGCGTAGTGGGCCGTAGTGTCGATGCCACTATGCCGGAGGACCAGACCGATCTTGTCGAGCGGCACCCCGTGGCGCAGCATCTCGGTCGCCGCGGTGTGCCGCAGGACGTGCGCACCCTTGAACGGTGTCACGAGGCCAGCCCGCTTCATGATGCGCCTGACCACCGAAGAGACGGCGTCACCGTTTAGGAACGGGCGACTGGGCGCGATCGTGCTCAGGAACACGCGATCACTTCGGCAGAAAGACGGTCGGCATTCGAGATAGGCCGCGACCGCATCCCCGACGTCCTGGGGCAGCGGCAAGCGAACTTCATGGCGCGACTTGCCCGTAATCCGCAGCGAACCCGCCTGCCACTCGATATCGGTGAGGCGGAGCTGCGCCACGTCGCCGGCCCGCAGTCCGATGCACCAGCGAGTCCAGCCCTTTTCATGAAGGTGGCGGTCGAACAGATCCTGAAACCGCGTCTGACGCGTACCACAAATTATTTCAAGGTAACTCAACGGGATAGGGCCGACCTCGTCGGCGTCGTGGTCCGCGTACGACGCTCCCCTGGAACCGGGTCATACGGGTCTTACGGCAATATGACCTTGTTTCTACAGGCTAATACGCCCGCTGCACCCGTGCGTAGGGTCCATTACAAAACGGCCTCGCGCCGTGCGTCCCGCCTTACGCAGCGCGCTCGCGCTGCGCAGCCTCGTACCGGCAGGCGCGGGGCACTCTTGCTGCAAATTTACCGAGAACATCGGCATGATGGTTTGAGGGATGTCGATCATGGGTAGGGTGCTCCTAAAACACAAAAAAAGGACCGGGCATCAGGCCCGGTCCCGAGGTGCAATTAGCCTTGCTGGGCGATCGACCTATGCGCTTCATGGATGAGCATCGCCGCCTCGTCGTCCCGCCCCTGCGCTCGAATAATCCAATACGCATTGGACCGGGCAGCCATGCGGGCGAGGTCCGATGCCTTGTTCCATTCGGCTTCATATTCCTCGTCGCACTCGCCGGTGATCACGACATCGCCGGTCTCGTGATCGGTGTAGCCATAATATCGGCCAACGTAGGAATTGGCGCTTTTGAGGTGTCGCTCGATCTTGCGAATGAGCGCGAAACCCCTCGCCTGCGCATGGAAATAATGGGGTTCATGGGTTTCGACGAAACGGTCGAGATCGGGTTCGATGGCAAGCATGGAAACCTCCTTGAAAGGGGGCCGCAGGCGACAGGCACCGCAGGCCGATGGATGGGACGGGTCAGTGCAGGATCGACAGGTGCGGCCAGGCGCGACGCCCCGCCGGTTCCGCAGGAAGCGGCAATCCCCGCTTGCGCTGGTCCGTCGATGTGGCACAGTTACAGGTGACGGGCAGGCCATCGGGGAAGGACGATGGAAATGCCGAAGATGACGGAAAGGGATCGGCTCGCCGATCTGGAAGCGCGTCAGCGCAAGATGAACGATGAACTGGAAAGCGCGCGCCGTGCCCTGCGCGGCAAATATGCCGCGATGATAGCGGAGGTGCCGGTGGAGAAGCTCACGGAAAGGGATTTCCGAGAGCTTCTGACACAGGCGATCCGGGTAGGTGGCAGTGCGGCGCTGACGGCGCTCAAGGGATTGCCCACAGCGAGCTGATCGCGCCGCAGGCAATCAGAGGTTCCGGCAGGGATGCGCCTCGAGAAAGCTGTCCCTGTCGGAATCCGATCGGAGCGTGATGAACCGCTCTTCCGGATCAAGCCAGATCGCAATGAAACATCC
>NZ_DATKFP010000220.1:0-2677 GCF_035511395.1 Sphingobium sp. | reverse complement strand
CACGATCCGGATGTCGGCGACGCTGGCCAGTGGCGCGAAACCGCCTCCGGGCACCGGCACCTGAACCTGTTTCAGCGTGGCGATGTCCGCCCGCTGCGCGTCAGACAGGCGGATCATGACCGGAAAGCGCCGATCGCCCTCGAAGATCATGCCGGATTCCCGTCCACCCAGCGTGGCGGTGACGATATCCTGCACATCCTGCGCGGTGACGCCCACGCGTGACATGGCATCGCGGTTGACCCGGATGTCGAGCATGGGAAGGCCGCTCGTCTGTTCTACCTTCACGTCCACCGCACCGGGCGTTCGGCGCAGCACGGCGGCGATCTTCTCGGCCGTCGCGTTCATCGCATTGAAGTCGTCGCCAAATATCTTGACCGCGACATCGCCGCGCACGCCCGCGATCAACTCGTTGAAACGCATCTGGATGGGCTGCGTGATTTCATAGGCGTTGCCGGGAAAACGGTTCAGATCCTTTTCCAGTCGCTCGACCAGTTCGGCCTTCGCCAGTCTCGGGTTGGGCCATTCCTCGCGCGGCTTCAGGATGACGAACATGTCGGTCGCGTTGGGCGGCATCGGGTCGGATGCCAGTTCGGCAGTGCCGGTCTTGGAAAAGACGAATTTCACCTCCGGTTGCTGGGCCATCATCCGTTCGATCGGTACCTGCATTGCCTGGCTCTGTTGGACGGACGTGGCCGGTATCCGCAGCGCCTGGATCAGCAGGTCGCCTTCGTCCAGTTGCGGCAGGAAGACTTGGCCTAGAGACAGGAAAGCAGCGATGGCGACGCCAAAGCCTGCCACGGCCGCGCCCATGGTCACGGTCGGACGTCGCATCGCCTTTTCCAGCCCCGGTTCGTAGCGCGCCTTGAGCCCGCGCATGATCCGGCCTTCCTTTTCCTCGATCCGGTTGGAAAGCCAAATGGCGATCGCAGCCGGAACGGCAGTGAGCGACAGGATGAAGGCGAAAGCCAGCGCGATGATGACGGTAAGCGCCATCGGCACGAAGCTCTTTCCCTCGACCCCGGTCAGGGTCAGGAGCGGGACATAGACGAGGATGATGATCGCCTGACCATAGACGGGCGGGCGGATCATTTCTCGCGCGGCCGCAGCCACGGTCGAGAGGCGCTCCTCTACTGTCAGCAATCTTCCGCGATCATGCTGTTCTTCCGCCATGCGCCGCAGCGCATTTTCCACGATGATGACTGCGCCGTCGACGATCAGGCCGAAGTCGAGCGCGCCAAGGCTCATGAGATTGGCGGACACGCCCGCCTGGGACATGCCGAAGCCGGTCAGCAACATGGTTATGGGAATGACCATCGCGGCGATCAGCGCGGCGCGGAAATTACCGAGCAGGGCGAACAGCACGACGATGACGAGCAACGCGCCTTCACCCAGATTCTTCGCGACCGTCCCGATGGTGGCATTGACCAGAGCGGTGCGGTCCAGCACCGGTTGGACGATGACGTCGGGCGGCAGGGACGCATTGATCGCCACCAGCCGATCGGCGACGGCAGTAGCGACGGTGCGGCTATTTTCGCCGATCCGCATGATCGCGGTGCCGACCACGACCTCCGTGCCATTTTCCGATGCCGACCCCATGCGTACCGCTTGTCCGGTGCGGACCGTCGCGACCTGCGCCAGTGTGATCGGCACGCCTTCCCGCGTGGCGACCACGATGCGGGACAGTTCATTCGCGTTGCGCACGAGTGCATCGGAGCGCACGGCCAGCCCTTCGCCATTGCGATCGACGAAGCCGCCGCCGACGCTGCTGTTGTTGCGTTCCAGCGCGACGCCGAGATCAGTCAATGTCAGGCCCATGGCAGCCAGCCGCTGAACGTCGGGAACCACGAGATATTGCTTGGCGTAGCCGCCGATAGAATCGATGCCGGCCAGCCCCTTCACATTCTTGAGCAGAGGCGCGACGATCCAGTCCTGCGCGGTCCGCAGATAGGTCGCCTTGTCGGTGTCCGTCACCAGCCGCTCGCCTTCGGGCGTGATATAGCTACCATCGGGTTGCATCCCCGGCTCGCCGGGCAAGTGGGTGTCATCCTTGCGATGTTCCAGGCGAACCGTCCACATATGGACTTCGCCGAGGCCCGTAGCGATCGGTCCCATTTCCGGGATCACGCCTGCCGGCAGATTTTCCGCCACGCCGCTCAGCCTTTCGCCCACCTGCTGGCGCGCGAAATAGATGTCGGTGCTGTCTTCGAACACGGCCGTGATCTGGGCGAAGCCGTTGCGGCTGAACGAACGGCTGTGGTCCAGCCCCGGAATGCCGGCCAGCGCGGTTTCGATCGGAAAGGCGATCTGCTTTTCGACCAGTTCGGGCGACAGGGCAGGCGCACGGACATTGATCTGCACCTGATTGTTGGTGATGTCGGGCACGGCGTCGATGGGGAGCCGATACAAGGCGGTGCCGCCGATAACGGCGGCGAGGACGGTCAGCAGCAGGACGAGCCAGCGCTTGCGGACCGCCCAGTTGACGATAGGGGCGATCATGGCTCAATGATCCTCATGCGTAGCTTCGCCCTTGCCGAGTTCGGCCTTGAGCGTGAAGCTGTTGGTAGTTGCGATCTGCTCGCTGCCTTTGAGGCCGGAGGCGATGATGACGGCGTCGCCGCTCTTGTCGCCAAGCGTCACGGGTGTCGCCTGAAAGCCCTTTGCCGTCCGGACGAAAACC
>NZ_DATKFP010000219.1:0-6898 GCF_035511395.1 Sphingobium sp. | reverse complement strand
TTCGCTCAATGGATCGGCGCGAGCGTATTTATTCCGGCGTCAGCGTCGGTTTCCGGCGGGGGCGGCGCACCTTGGCGATCGCGGTAGGATGGCAGATCAGGTGCAGCATTGGCCACTGGCTTCGCCTCCAAACGAGCGATCTGGCGCTTCATCTCCGCAATCTCTCGTACCTGTGCATCGATTATGCGGTCGGCCAGCAGACGTACCTGCGGATCCTTGATGTGAGCACGCTCACTGGTCATGATCGCGATGGAATGGTGCGGGATCATCGCCTTCAGGTAGGAGACATCGTCCACGGTTTCTTGACTGCGCACGAGCCACAGCGCTCCAGCGAAAGCAACCACCGCAGCCATGACGATGCCAATATTGGCCCGCCGGTTAGAATACATGCCCCACATAAAGCCAATCATGATCAGAGCCATGGTCGCTCCCATCACCACGGCCATCCAAGTCCGCGTCTGACTATATTCGACATGCCCGAGCGCGTAGGTGTTCAGATACATCAGCCCGAACATGATCACTGTAGACGTGACGATCATCGCGGCGAACCTGCCATAGCTCATGCCGCCGGGGTGGTGCTCTACAATCTTGCCGTTCTGGTCCATCTCGCCGACCTGCTTCAATCTGACTCCAACGCGCAGATGCTGGTGCATTATGCGCAGTTGGGTAAACGCGACCGTAGCCATTCAGCTCCGATTCGCTACGGAACATATGTTCCGTAGCGGGTCTTTTCTTTGATTGCGGCACGCCGGCCGGATGCAACGCTAAGCGCGCGGCCGGTTTCCCATATATCTGGGCCCGTCGCCGATCTCCACCATCAGCCGTCCCACTGCTCCATGTTCGGCAAGATTGCGGTTTTACACCAACGGCATACGCGGACTTTTCCACCGCCCCTCGTCCATCATGCCGGCGAGGTCCTCACCACTCACAACATGTCCTGCGTTAAGCCAACCCGCCTGGAATGCCCGCTGATCCCTTGAGCAGCCGCGCCACGTCATCGACCGTCAAATCCAGCAACGTTCAGCGATCTAATGCCTTCTGGATCATCGCCCGCCAGATCGACCCGATCGAGGCAGGATGAAGCGCCCCCCACATCATATTCGACACGCGCAGCCACGGCGCGCTTCGGCAGGGTCTTGCGCAAATCCCAAGTTTCTCGCGACGAAATGCTATCGATCCGCCGTCCTGCCTCCGCGCTGCGCGAGTTTCAGCGCCGCAGCTGCACGCGCGGGAACAGCGCATCGGTCTCAATTCCCGACACCGCCCGCCAGGCCGCGATTGCGCGCACCGACCGCGGGGACAGATAAGCGGTCGCCCCATCCCCTTCCTGGTCTGCCTTACTGCGCGGAATTTCCAGCAGCCGCGCGTCGGAATCGAGAGCATCGACAATATGCTCTACCGCAACCGCACGAGCTCCGAGGCGCGCAAGCCGGTGTCATAGGCGGTGAAAGAGTCCCTCAAAGCCGTCAGATCGTCTCCGCAGGCCTCCAGGAGCGCTTTGATGTTGAGAACGGGGTTTGTCACGCTCGACGCCCTTGACCGGCCCCTTGAAGCGCAACGGCCGCGCCTGCGCCACGCCGTTCTCGCGCCGGATCGCCCCCAGCCGCAATCTGACCAGCTCCGCCTGTATCGGATCCTTGAGATCGGGCAGCTGGTGGATCTTCGCGCTCGAGGCCCGGTAGCGGCCGAACGGGGTCAGCTTGGCCCCCTTCCCTGCCCGGTCATCCAGATAGGCGGCCACGATCACAGGTGTCGCCTGCAGCGCGATCTGGTTCGTGCGCCTGCACCACAAGTCGAATGCCTCCAGGTCAGACGTCAGCGCGCGGATGGAATGCGGCGAGGTTGCCGACTGATTGGCGGCAATCAGCGCTTCGTTGACAGTGATCCTGCCGCCGGTGCCATCCGCGACGCCGTTGATCAGTTCATGAAGACCTTTCTCGAAGCGCTCGCGATCGTCATGGTCGTCAGCCTTATCAGTCTGGGCTGGCGCGTGGGCATTGTCGTCGCGGGGGCCGTTCCGCTGACCTTGGCTGTTACGCTCCCCGAAATCGGCCTGCACATCGCCCGCCGGGTGGGCCAGCGGCACGAACATCTCCCGGCTACGCTGCTCACGCTCCCGAACGTAATCCTTGATGAGGGTATAGCCGCCGGTGAACCCATGCTCCTGGCGCAGGCGATCGAATACCCGCTTCGCCGTATGGCGCTGCTTGCACAGAGCGCCCCGGTCCCCGTCGAGCCAGCCATCGATGATCGCTACAAATCCGTCGAGCTTTGGACGACAAGGCGCTGCCTCGCGCCGGTAACCGGGCGGCGATGAAAACGACAGCATGTTGCGATCCGTGTCGCGCGACACATTGAAACGCTTCGCCGCGCTCCGCTGGCTCAGCCCTTCCGCGCAAGCCAGACGTACCTTCAGATAGAGTTCCACGCTGAAAATCCGCAGTCCTCCCCGCCAAGCAGAGAGGCTTCAAGGTGGACGACTTTTACGCCGCCCGCAGCGGATCTATCCCGCCGCTACCGTGGCCGACTATTCCGCTGCCGTTCTCACGGTACGACCATCGAATGCGCATAGATCGACGCAGGGAGACTTCATCAGTTTACCGGATCTCGATCGTCAGGCGAGCCAATTCATGCACGGGCTGCAGAGGTTGCAGGATCACGCCGCGCTCGATGTCTGGGCCGTCGGTTACGCTGACAATCCCGGCATGGGCTTCGGGACGACGCGCCAGACATGGAGGTCCGTAATATGCGCGTCGCCGCTCGCCTCTACAAGTATGCGCACTTTGTCTGCGACATGATCGTCGGTAGTATCGAGCAGGACGCAAGCGGTATCCCGCATCAACGATCAGGACCAACGCGATGATGATCGCCCAGACAATGCCCATGACGGGATCAAGCAAGATCCATCCCAGATTATCGGTCGGCCGATAGCGCCGCGATGGCCATCATGGAGATTCAAGGCATCCGCCAGCACATGGACCTATTCATCGACAATTGAAGTTTTCCGGACGCGTCCTGTCACCCGAGCCTTTGTAGACGGCATGCTTTGGATAGGCGCAGACGGGCCTTGTCATAGATTCACCCGATGCGCCGCCCGCCAGCACGCCTGGACCGCTCTTCGACCGAGGAGGGGTATAGCTGGCAACGATCGACGCCGGCGCTTCCTTGCCCTCGACCCATTTGGCCAAGACATCGACGCCGTCGAACGTGTTCGGCCCAAGCCCGCCGCGGCAATGGCCCATGCCCGGGAAGAAAAAAGCCCGGAAAAAATTTTGCTGCTTCGCCAGCGCCTTTGCCGGGTTCAGGCCTTCGCGTTGGGCAATACGGACGCCGACCTTGGCATAATAGTCGAAGGCGTCGTCGGCTGCCGCCGTGCTGTCGGCGAGGCCAAAATAGAGCATCAGCTTGCCGCCGGCCTTTTCGAAAGCCGTAAGGTCGGTGTTCGTGGCATCCCACAAAAAGCCCATGATCTCGATGAACGTGCTGGCATCCTTGTCCCAGTCCATTTTTCGCCAGTCCCATTGCTGACCCAGGACCGACTTGTTGACGCCGAGGAAGGGCGGGTCTGCGATCGGGGCGGCTTCCATGAATTCCTGCCATCCCAGCTCCGTGCCGCGCGGCAAGCCGGGGAAAATAATCTCGCCCTTGTTGTTGCGAGGGCCGTCATACATCTTGTTGGCAAGCGCGATCTCTCCTTGGGTGAGGCACGCCCCGGCTTGCGAGGACCCGGTGCAGGCGAGGGTTTCGGGCTTCCACCTACATTGTTGGGGCGCGGCCAGGAAGGGATCGCTTGCCAGGCCTCCGCCCAGCGTTCCGCAGGCCTTGAGGACCGCGTCGGACATCAACTTCAGTTTCGCGGGCGAGAGGATGTCGGCGGGATAGAGCTTTGGCAGCATATATTGATATTGATTGGCCAGCAGCAGGCGACTGCGATTATTCCCGGGATTGCCGACGAGTATGCCGTCGAAGTCATCGGGAAATTGCTGGGCTTCGCGCAGGCCCTGCATCCCGCCGGTCGAACAGCCCGCGAAATAGGCGGCCTTTTGGCCACGGCCGTAGTAGCGGGCGACGATCTGTTTCGATACTATCGCGGTTTCATGGGTGGCGCGAAAACCGAAATCATACCATTTAACGACATGGCCGACCGCGCTGTAGCCATCGACCTGATAGGGCGATGTGCCAAGGTCTGAATTGGCTACCGCATAGCCCCGCCGGAGACCGGTCGCTAGACTATAGTCAGGCATCGCATCCTGATTGCCGCCATAGCGAATGGCCCCGGCCATCGCGCCATTGCCGGTGTTCAGCAGACGCCCGTTCCAATTTTGCAGCGGCAGCCAGATTTCGTTCCTGACCAACGAATCCGCGGACATGACCGACGTAAAGGCAATCCGGCAGAAGGCGGGCAAAGTGGAAATTTTGACCCCGCCAGGAGTAGTGAACGCTCCGTCGGCAACCAGCGATGCCTCCACGATCTCGGAATTCGATATCCGGGCGCCGATCAGCGCCTGACATCGATCCGATCCTGTCTGGTGGCTTGCGGCCCTGTCCTCTGCCGCCTCGGCGCTGCCTGGGGAGGCAATGCAAAGGCCCGCGATGATGGCTGCGTGATATGCCGGTATATTCATGGTCTTCAGCGTTCCCCTTTGCGCGCGCAGTCTTCCGGTTGCCGGTCAAGTAACGACCCAGCCCCCACCAACCCCACCCTTTCCGAAACACGATGGCTGCCATGGCGAACGAGAACCGCGATACCCATGGCTTGCACTGGTGGATTCCCCATAACTCCCCGTCTTTCCCTGGCGAGGCGGACGGCGCGGGACGGCGGTTCTCGCGACGTGAAAGCCATTGTCGTTGCAGGCCATGGTCAACGCTTGACCGAACGGGATGTGCGGAGGTGAGGCAGATTCTACCCATGGAACATGATCTAGGCGCCACGACGCGGGGCGATATCGAGCAGGCCTTCCGGGCGCACAGCACCGAACTCTATCGTCTTGCGCGCAGCAACCTGGCCGGCGACAGCGTGGCGGCCGACGACGTCATCCAGGACGCCTTCGTCCGGCTCATCCGATCGGCGTTCCGCTATCCCGTAGGTGACATTCGTCCGATACTCTATCGTATCGTCCGCAACCTCCTCAAGGACCGGGCAAAAGCGGCGCGTGTCAGACGGCAGGCGGAACCGCATCTGCGCCTGGTGGCGCCGGACGCCTGTGAACTGACACCCGAGCGTATCATTATGGGCCGCGACAAGCTCACGCGAGTGGAGCAGGCCATCCTCGCGCTCCCGCCCAAATGCCGTCAGGTATATGTGCTGGCCCGCATGGAGCATATGTCGAACGCGGACATCGCGCAGCACTGTGGAACAAGCATATCCAATGTGGAAAAGCACATGACAAAGGCGCTCGGCCGATTGTCCCAGGCTCTGCGGGAGGATGGCGCGTGAAACGGTTCGACCACTCCGTGTCCAAGGCCCGGCTGGACGCAGCGGCCGCGCGCTTCTCTTCGCGCAGAAGCCAGGAAGCCGAACAGGACGACAAGGACGAGGATGAGGCGGCTGCGCACGCCATTGCCCAGTTTTGGGAGTTGTCCGGCCAGGTGTCGGAACGCCCCTCAATGCATTGGTTGCGGGCGGAGGCCTTGGCGGCGGACGGGCAAGTGTCCACAGGCAATATGGCCCGCGCCTCCGGGTGGAAGTGGCCGATGGCTCTGGCCGCGTCTCTGGCGCTGCTGATCGGCGGCGCATTTTATTTCGGCCATGGCGATTTCCTGGATCAGGGCAGCGACCAGTTCGCGACGCGCGTGGGTGAACAGAAGACCGTCATCCTTACGGACGGCAGCACGGTTTTGCTGGACACCAGAAGCCGGTTCGAACCCTTTGCGGAACCGGGCCTGCGCGGGGGCAGGCTGCTGGAGGGGAGAGCCCTTTTCCAAGTGAAGCATGACCCCTCCCGGCCGTTCAAGATATTTTCGGCCGGCGGCGAAACAGTCGCGCTGGGAACCCGGTTTGTCGTCGACACATCGACTAAGGGCGTCGGCGTGACGCTGCTCAACGGCAGCGTCGAGGTGCGATGCTTTTCCTGCAGGGCGACCAGTGATCACGTCCGTCTCGCGCCGGGGCAGCAAGCATATTATTCGAGAGGAAGCCAGGTCACGCTCGTAAAACAGGTGCAGGCGATCAACAGCGCCAGCGACTGGACCGCAGGACAATTGACCTTCGACGATTCGCCCATCGAGGACGTCGTTGCGCAACTGTCCCGATATACGCCGCATCCCATTCGCGTGGCGTCCTCGGCCAAGGGCCAGCGAGTCACGGGCGTCTTCCATATCGATGACAGCGCGCAGTTCGTATCCGTACTAACGACCGCGATGCCGGTTACCGCGAAGGTCCAGCACGACGGATCGATCCTAGTGGAAAAATGATCTCGCGAAGGTGGGGTTGTCTCCACGACTGGCGTTTCCCTTGCGACACCGGCGACAAGTTCGGCCGACAAGGGGGATTATCATGACCATATCCAAGATTGGCGCCATTCTGTTGGGGACCAGCGCCGGCGCCTTGGCCATAAGCACGGTTACAGCGTCACCAGCCCATGCGCAGGAGCGCATCCTGTCGATTCCCGCACAGCCGCTCGACAAGGCCATCAAACAACTGGCGCTGGACACGCGGCATGCGATCATCGCCGACACCTCCGTCACCCGCGGGCTGATGAGCGGACCGCTGAACGGCAGCTACAGTGCGGCAGAGGCGCTCGACCGGATGCTTGCCGGTACGATGCTGGAGGCTGTTCCGGTCGGGCGGACACTGGTGGTGAGAAGGCAAAGAGGCGGGTCGGGCCAGGCCAGCTTTCAGAAGATCGCGCAGCTGAGCACGGGGACAGGCACTTCGACCATCGCGTCGACCCCGTCT
>NZ_DATKFP010000218.1:0-7927 GCF_035511395.1 Sphingobium sp. | reverse complement strand
GAGTTACGCGACCTGGCTGGCGACGAGCGCTGTGCCGCGCGGATCGACCGATATCTTGCGCGATGCGTTCCGGGCGACATAGCCGAACCGATCGGTCTGGGAGGCGGCGAGGCAGGTGCGCGGGTAAGAGGAGCCTTTGCGCAGATGCCGCCGTTGACGCGGGCTGTGCTTGCGGTAGTGGTTGGTCGCAGAATGACCGTGGCGCAAGTGTCGCGCAGGTTTGGAATATGTGAGGAGCGGGTCTGCTGGCATTTTCGTCGCGCAATCTCGATGGTAGCGGAATATCGAGATGAGAGCTGAGCTGCTTTCGGTGGGGTGATGCGGATTGGCGGCACATGAACAGGCGTGGCCTAAGCCGTTTTCTATTTCGGTTGGAAGGGCGGGTCGGCCAGTCCGACTTTCGGCAAGGACTGGGACATTCTGCTCGGTCCGGTTTGGAGCGCCAACGGCGGGACAGCGGACATTCAAAGGCCTTCTCCTTAAGGAGCGCATCTGTCCCAATCGTAGTCCGAACTGAAACCCGCGTGTGTCGGATCAAATTCCCAGCTTGTGGAAAAAGACCTTATTCCGCATCTCTGCGGCAGCGAGCACCTCCGTTCAATTCAATACGTCCATGTAAAGACGGATGTACGGGGCCGTCGGGCATGACAGCGAACAGTTTCTCGCTGTGCAGCCAGTTCGACACCTTGCGGGCCAGACCGCAGACTACATATCCATAGACGGTCGTATTGGCGTAGAAGAGGATGTCACGGCCTTTCGGCGTTCTGAACTTCCCATCCCGGAACTGATTGAGGTAGCGGATTATCTGCTGGACCGAAACGTCGTTAAACGAGGGGTTCGCGAAGTCATGGCGCTGCAGCTTCTTGAACTCGAAAATCGTGGTGGGGTTGCTCGGCTCATTATCGCCACGGGAGCGATACGCCGGTTAAAGATTGAGATGTCGCTGCGGTCCGTCCGCGCACCGTCGATCGGGATGTCCGAGGCTACATAGTCGGCGAAATTGAGGCGCTCGTCTAGGATCAATAGTTTGTGCTGTTCATAGTCGAGCGCATCGGAATCCTTGCGCCTAGCTACAGGGCTGCCTATCAGAGCTGATCGAACACCGATCCCATTCGCGGGCTAAACAGCCGCTCATAGGTCTTGAGCAGAAACCCGTCGGTCATGCCGGCGATATGATCGCAGATGACGCGCATGTCGCCGCCGTCGCGCTCGAACAGCGCGAAGGTTCCGCGCGGCAGAAATGCTTCGGGCTCCGTGGCGAATGCTTCGAAGACCGCTACCACCATCTGCTGCCCCTTGAATTCGAGATGCTGGACCGCTGGGCTGCGGATCACGCGGCGATAGACGAGTTTCTTCAACGCCTTGAGCAAGACCGCCGCATCCGGGTGTAGTGCGGCGCGATAACGGATTAGCGGTTCTTCGAAGCCGTTTTCCTCATCGAACAGGCAGTGTTGGACGAAATAGCCCACGAGGCGGCTGATCGCGTGCTTGCGCGGAGACGCTGAGCCAAACAGCATCGCGACGAGATCGCCATAGGCATCGTTGCCCGAGGCGGCTCGCTTCCTGGAGTTCACGAAGTCCAGGAAATGCCGACAGGATTCCGGCGAGACGTTCTGCTCGAAATCTTCTCTGGTGATGAAGGACAGCGCGAGCGCATCCTCCAGGTCGTGGACGCCGAAGGCGATGTCGTCGGCCAGATCCATGATGCTACAATCGAGCGATTTGTGCCGTGCCTTGTGATGTTCCGGCGCCGCACCTTCGGCCGCGGACCATTCGATGCTCGTGAACACGTCACGATCGCGCGGCGACAGCTTTTCCAGGATCCACATCACCGCGGCGTCCTCGCTATCCATATAGCATTTGGGCGGCTTGGCGGAGTCCCGATCGATGAGGCTGAGGACCGACATGTTCGGCCGCAGGACAGGCCGTAGATCGGGGTTGGCGAGCTTGCCGTAGGGGGCGGGATATTTGAGCGTGCCGAGAAGCGTGCGCCGGGCCAGGTCTGCGCCGTCATGGTCCGAATATTTTTCCAGCCGCGTAAGGATTCGGATGGTCTGGCCGTTGCCTTCGAACCCGCCATGTTCGGCCATGCAATAGTTGAGCGCGACCTCGCCGCCATGTCCAAAGGGGGGATGGCCAAGGTCGTGCGTCGCGCCGATGGCCTGGATTTGGGGAAGGGAAGGGAGGTGCTCGATGGCGCGGTGCGAGGGATGATCGGTTTGCAATTGCCGGGTGACGCTGCCCGCGATCTGGGCGACCTCGAGCGAATGGGTCAGCCGGTTTCGATAGAAGTCGCTGTCGCCCAGATTGAGGATCTGCGTCTTGCCCTGCAGACGCCGAAAGGATGCGCAATGAACGATCCGGCCATAGTCGACATCGGCATCGCTACGCGCGTCGCCGGCATGTTTGCGCCAGCCGCTGCGGCGATCATCCCACTTCATACCTATCCCTTCGTTTCCGTCTCCTGCGGGCGGATATCATTCTTCCGCCGTCCGCGCATCCCGGGACAGAGAGTTTGCCTGGTCGCCGGCACCGCCAAGGTCATGCGCTGGCCTGATCTCGCTGATTGTCGGCAAACTGCTTGGCCCAGCACAGGCCGTCGACCAGCTCCATCTGCGCGATCGTCGTGCAGGGGATCTCGAGCAGCTTGGGATTGGCGAAGATCACCGCGAGGCAGCGGGCTCGGCTGATCGCGACATTGAGGCGATTGCGGCTGTAGAGAAACTCGATGTTTCGGGGGAGATCGTCGCCCGACGAGGTGGACATGGAGATCAGCACGACCGGCGCTTCCTGGCCCTGGAACTTGTCGACCGTCCCGACCCGCGCGCCTTCGGGCAGCGTGCGCCGCAGCAGTTCGACCTGCATATTGTAGGGCGAGACGACCAATATGTCCTCGGCACTGATTTCATGGCGTTCGCCCAGCTGGTCGGTCCAACTTGCCCCGAGCAACGCGCAATAGGTAGTCGCGAGCCGCTCGGCTTCCTCGGGCGAGCGCTGCGCACGGCCGCTATGGTCGACCGCGACGAAACGCAGGCCCGTGGCCGCAAGGGCAGCGGGATCCGCGGCGACGTTCACATCGATGTGCTGCCTGGTTGTGCTCGTTTCGGCCTGGAGGCGCCCTTCATAGACCGCTTCGGAAATGAAGGTGCAGAGGTCGGGATGCATGCGCCGGGAGATGGGCAGGAAGACGCCCTGATCGGCAGGCACCGTTGCGTGTCCCTCGAGCAGATGGTCGAGGGCCGATCGGCCGCTGCCGCCCGGATGCGTGCCCTTGATCGGCTGCGACAGCTGCATCTGGTCGCCGACCAGCACGATGTTGCGCGCCGCCGTTCCCATCGCGATGACATTGGCGAGGCTGACCTGGCCGGCTTCGTCGATGAACAGATAGTCGAGCGTGCCGTCGAGATCCTCGCGGGCGAACAACCAGGCCGTACCCGCAACGAGCTGATGATGCGGCGACACACCGCTTCCGCTGCCGCCGACGACATCGGCGATCCAGCCGTCCGAACCGAGAATCTGATCGTCGCGCGAGGATTTCTTCATGCCGCGATAGCGCAGACCTTTGGCGGCCGTCTTCGCTTCGACATCCTTGAGGAGGTTGTTGATCGCCTTGTGCGAGTTGGATGCAACGCCGATGCGCTTTCCCGCCGCGAGCAGCGCGACGATCGCTTCGGCCGAGGTGTAAGTCTTGCCGGCGCCCGGCGGACCTTGGACGAGCAGATAGCTGTCGTCGAGCCAGCTCAGGGCATCGATCGCGCCGTCAGTCGCGTCCGTGCCTTCGGGCACGATCGCCTGTCCCGAGGTGCGTCCGGCAAGCTTCGGACGATCGCGGCGCAGGATTGCGGTTACGGCGACATAGCGATCTTCGCCATTCGCCACGCTCTGGGCATAGCGGTGCACCGCGGCGCGCAGGATCTTGTCGCCCACCGGGCCTTCGGGGATGAGCGCGGTGCCCGGCTCGATGGCCGAGCGGCTTGGTCCGAGCTTGAGTTCGATCGTGTCTGTGTCCTCGTCGAGCGACATGATCTCCCCTGCCGGCTCCAGCGTGCCGGAGCGCAGCGGCTTGTCGCCGACCTTCATCTTGAAGTCCTGCGGCGGGAAGGTGAACGGATGGACCACCGACTTCTTGTCCGCCCAGGCACGCAGCGTGGGGTGGGGCTGGAGGTTCGCTAAGCATTCGGCGTCGTCGAGCAGCGCATCCGCGTCCATTTCCTGCCGCGCGAACATCGCCCACCAGCTGGGCTTGGCCTCGCGGCGATGAAATTCGAGCAGATCGACCAGCAGGCGCCGCCACGGCGTGTCTTCCGCGGCGATCAGGGCCACTGCCAGCTGCCGCGTTCGCTCGTCGGCCTCCTCGCGTGCGGCGACTTTTGCCGGATCGGCGGGCGCCAGCGTCCGCCCGGTGAACCATGGCGTGCCATCGGGTCGCAGGGACAGGAGCCAGTCGCGGCAAAGCCGGGTCGAGCGGCAGTCGATCTCGTTATAGTCGGCGATCTCCGCAAGAAGCTCGTCCCCGCCGACCCGGCGCCAGCGCTCGTAGATCACGATGCTGTCACCCGCCGTCTTGACCGCGCCGTGCCGGCCTCCGGGAAGATAGAAGGCCTCCATGTTCTTGATCGAGTAGCGCGGCTCGGACGTGCGAATGGCTTCGGCAACGACCTTGTAGAGATCGACCAGCCGGTCGCCGCGCAGCAGATCGTCGACCTCCTGTTCGCGCGTCCCGTGATACATGGCGAGGCGCTTGAGCGCCGTCTCTTCGTAGGACGCATAGTGGTAGATATGCGCGAGGGGATGGCGCGCGAGCCGCGCGGTCATGAAATCGATCGCCTGTTCGAACGCGATCTTCTCGCTCTCGCGGTCATGCGCCCAGAAAACGTGGAAACGATCCTCGCCTTGGTCCAGAGCCACCAGCCCGAACAGATATTCAAGGCCGCCCTCGAACAGCGGATCGCCCTCCATGTCGAAGAACATGTCGCCCTCGTCGGCATGCGGCAGGCGTGCAAAGCCGCGCCCCGGCGCAGCCTCGAGCAGCTCGATGCGCCCCTCGCCGGTCTGGCGCTGGTGAGCCTGCAGCCGCGCCTGGGCCGCGAGCTTGGCGACGGTGCCTGCCTGCATACCGGGAATTCTCGCGCCGGGGGGCAGGGCCGCGAGGGCGCCGATGCTGTCGATGCCAGCCTCGCGGAGCGCCGATCGCTGGCTGCGCCCCATGCCGGCCACGATCGAGAGGTGATCGGCCGCTTCCCATTCGGCGGTGCAGTGATCCGACCAGCGGCAGAAGCTGCAATGGCCGCAGGGATCGCCGGCCGAGCTGTCCGGCACAGCGGCGGCAAAGCCTTCGAAGCGCTCGCGCGCGATCGTGAAATAATGGATGAGCGAGGACGTGGGCAGGGTGACGATGTCGCCGCTGCCCAGGACGACATGCATCGACGGGGGCGCTACGCCCTGCACGTTGCGCAGCATGTCGGCATAGACGCAGAGCTGCAGAATATGCTTGGGCTTGGCCGAGCGGGCGAGCTTGGTGTCGGCGACATCATAGGTAAAGTCGCCAAGCGAGGAGGGAACGTCGTCGCGCTTAAGCAGGAAATCGGAATAGCCATGCCATTGGCCTGCCAGGAACGCGCCCTGATAGACGACGTCATAGCCGGCCTGCATGGCCTCGCGCGTCGCCTGCGCGCGTTGCTCGAGCGTGCCCTCGCTTGAAATCTCAGCGATCGAGCGCCCCTCCGCGCGAAGCCTCTCGAGATAGGCGCGTTCGTGCTCGATGCCCTTTTCCTGGAGCAGGACCGCGCTGTCATCATCGGGCACGAAACTGGTCGGCGTTGCAAGGTTGCCTACGTCGAGCACGGTCGCGTGCGCGCAGCCCATGAAGTTTACCAGATCGCTCGCGGAATAGAGCGTCTGCCCGCCGTGCCTCAACATCCCTGTTCCTCTCGATACGCCGCAAGAACCACTCGACTCGTCATGGCAGATGAGCATGATGGTACTACATGACAGAAGTTGTCGCTTCCGGGGGGAGGGTAGTATTTCTTATCGCAATGCAATTGACTTGCTGACGGTCGCGGCAAGGGCCGCATCCATGCGCGGCGTCAGTCTGGCCGAAATCGAGGACATCCTCGAGCGAGACTATCGCACGGCGCAGCGCCTGATCCGCGCCATGGGGCAATGCTTTCCCGAACTGGAAAAAGTGAAGGACGAGGAATCGGACAAGGCGCGCTGGAAACTGCCTTACAAGGCGGTGGCCCCATTGCTAGCGCCGACGCCTGAGGAAATGGCGGCGCTTACTGTGGCGCTCGACATGCTGGGCAAGGGCGCTGGCAAGGATCAGGTGGCGGCGCTGCGCTGCCTCCACGCCAAGATCTTGGCGCTGATTCCCGACGACCGTAGCCGCCGGCTCGCGGCAGACGAGGAAGCGCTCCTCATGGCCTTGGGCCATGCCGCGCGGCCAGGCCCCAGGCAACTGGGGAGCGAGACGGTCGACGTGGCCATTTCCACCGCGCTCAAGGGAACATCACAACTACGTATCCTGTACCGTGGATGGAAGGACACCGTCGCGCGCGAACGCGTGGTTGCGCCGCATGGGTTGCTGCTCGGCGCGCGCCGCTACCTGGTCGCGGTCGATCTCGGCAAGGTCGGCGGCGGCATCCAGCATTTCCGGGTCGACGCCATCGAGGAAGCGACCGTTCTTCCGCAAAGCTTCATCCGCAAGGAGGGTTTCGACTTAAATGTCCATGCCGAGCGCTGCTTCGGCTCCTACCAGCATGAGGGCGGTATACACGATATCGCCTGGCGCTTTGCTCCCAAGGCGGTGCGCTGGGCGGAAGGTTTTCTGTTCCATCCGTCCCAGACTACGGAGCGCGAACCCGACGGTTCGCTGGTTGTGCGGTTCAGGGCCGCGGGTCTCCTCGAAATGTGCTGGCATCTGTATATGTGGGGCGATGCGGTGGAAGTGCTATCACCGCCCGAACTCGCGCAGATGGTCGCGGCATATCGGCGCTCGGACTTTCCTTCGATGCCCTGACGCTATTCCGGGGCCGGAGCGTGAGCCCCGGCCCAGATCCCGGCCGTTGGCGGCAAAGCCGTCAGCAGTCGGGCAGATCGTCCAGATTGTTGCGCGACGTGGTGTCGCGGTCGGTCCGCAGATACTTCCCGGTCGATCCGTTGACGACGCGGATCTTGGTCTCCGGAGCATTCGCCCAGTTGACCCAGTATTCATGCAGACCCAGTTCGATGTCGCTGATCGCATCCGCCTTGCCGCGGGGCGACCAGTATTCGCCGGAATTGCATAGTCGGGTGATGTCGCCCTGCCGGTCCTTGCCGGTGGCGCGCACATAGCGTTTCGCCATGATTAGCTCTCCTTGATCGTCGTGTGGGGGCTGGCCTTCCCGTGCGCGGTCGTAACGTACCGGCCCGAGATGGCGCTGCGGTAATGGGGACCGGAACTCCCGCTCGGACCGGCGCTCTCGCGGACGGTCGTGTGGGGGCTGGCCTTGCCATGCTTGGCGGTTACGTACCGCCCGCTGATCGCGCTGCGGTAGCTACCGCTGCCTCGACCTTTGCTCATAGATGTTTCTCCATCGTTCGACGCGACTCTCGTTCATCGCGATTCGCATCGTGACGAGCCGATGCGACAGATCGCGTCGCATCGGGTGTCGGACTGGACGCTGCGAAACATGAGGTCAGGCAGCGCGCGTTGTAGACCTATCGCGTGGGATGATCTCGCCTTACTCATAGATGGCGGCGATAGGCTCGACGTGCACGACCTTGCCTCGCGTCGCATCCCCGGCTTTGTAGGCAACAGCGCGCTCCGCAGGTTGGACAATGGCGAGCACGACGTCTCCGCCGAAATTCTTCTCGCCCACAATCCGGTCGGCACCCCAGCGGCGGTACATCTCGACCGCGCGGCTGCCCTTCCAAAAGCGCCGCCGCG
>NZ_DATKFP010000217.1:0-4734 GCF_035511395.1 Sphingobium sp. | reverse complement strand
ACATCGCCGGTGGTGGTCACGTTCACGGCCCCCGTGTCCGAATAGCCATAGATCGCCGAGGAGACGGCACCTGTTGCGGTCACATCGCCGCCGGTGATGGTGACGTCCCCGCCGGTCGAACCTGCGATCACGCCCGTCGAGAACGTGCCCGAGGTCGACACCTCGTCGAAATCAACGGTGCTGCCGCCTTCGCCCGAGATCGCCTGGATGCCGGCGGCGTTGAAGCCGGTGGTGGCAACGGTGGTGGCGGTTACCGCGGCACTGCCGTTATAGGCGGTGGCGTAGATCCCTTGCGCGCCGTCGCCGCTGGTGTTGACGGCGCCAGTGGTGGTGACGCTGACATTGCCGGTGTCGCTGTTGGCGGCGACGGCAATGGCATTGTTGCCGGTAGTGGTGACGGGGCCGGTGGTGACGATCACGTCGCCTGCGGCCGCACTGGCGTTGACGCCCCGTGCCCCAAGACCGGCAGTGCTGATCGAACCAGATGTCACCGAGACATTGCCGGTTCCCGCCGCAGTGGCAGTGATGCCGGTGGAATTGGGGAGGAAGAAGAAGCTGCTGCCGTCGAGGCCGGCGGTGATCACGTCGCCGGTGACGACGGTGACGTCACCATCGAGGCCGCCGATCGCGCGGACACCCCCGGCAAGCGAACCAGAGGTCGAAATGTCTCCGATCGATACCGAAACAGGTCCGCCAGTGCTCGTGAGTTCCACTGCGTTAGCATTCGCGCCAGAGGTTGTGACTGACGCGCTGCCGCCGTTGAGCGCAATCGCTTCGGCCCCCGAGGTGCTGACGAGGACTCCTCGGGTACCGGCTCCGGTCGTTGAAATCGAAACATCGTCATCCAGCTGGACGACCAAGCCATCGGCTTGTGCAGGATATGAAATCCCGGAAGCATAGAGATTGCCCGAGGCGCAAATGACGGTGCCGCCGCCTGCGACGGGGACCCCGCATTCATTGTCCGCGAAAGCCGGACTTGAAAAGCCGACCAAGCCCATTGCAATCGGCGCAAGAGCGCTACCGAGCCTGAGGCGAGCGCCGACGGACGCTGACGCGCCGCGTTGTGCAGCTATCGAAGTCATGAACTACTCCCTGAGCGAAACCCTTTTGTCGCATCGCGTAACTGTTGCGCGGTTCCGCCGACGCTCAGCACCACTCGCCCGATTTTTCGGTCAAGCAATTGTGAGACTTCCCGCGCGGCCTTTCGATCCCAAGTGAATTGATAATAAATAAAATATCGGTTTGAAACTTACAGTCCCATGTGACGTTCGCGCGCGGTAGCGCATCAACCAGGAGGGCACTTCCGGATTTTTCGGCACCCAAACCGCCGAATATCAGGCCATCCACGTCCAGCAGGGCCGGGCGAGACAAGAATCCGGCAGCCAGCCCCGGGCTGGCCATCACCGCGAGCACGCCGATGGCCCACTTGCAAATGCTCCAGGGCGCTTGCCGAAGACCGGTGATGGGGCCTCGCCAAGTCGGTAGATGGTAGCCTCGCCGGGACCATGCGGATGGAGCGCATCCGATCCGCACCGCCACCACCGCGGCGATTACGTTACGTCTTCCACCTGCGCGAGATAGGCACCGTAACCCTGCGCCTCCATATCGTCGCGGTGGACAAAGCGCAGGGACGCCGAATTGATGCAATAGCGCAGGCCACCGCGATCGAGGGGACCGTCTTCGAAGACATGGCCCAGGTGACTGTCGCCATGGGTGGAACGGACCTCAACCCGGACCATGCCATGACTGGCATCGCTCAGTTCGGCAACATTGCCGGCATCGATGGGCTTGGTGAAGCTGGGCCAGCCGCACCCGGATTCGTATTTGTCGGCGCTGGCGAACAGGGGCTCACCCGATACTACGTCCACATAGATGCCGGGCTCCTTGTGCTTCTCATAAATGCCCGTGCCCGGCCTTTCGGTGCCATTCTGCTGGGTTACACGAAATTGCTCGGGGGTAAGCCGGCCGATAGCTTCATCGGTCTTGCGATAGTCTGTCATAGCGCACCTCCGTTCGCGGCACGATATGGGGCGCAAGCGGAAAATTTGCCAGTTGCACCATGGGTTGCACCGCCGGAAAAGCTGGCAAGTCGCGCAAACTCGGATAGGTTGCGGGCGATGGCTGATCCCGAAGAGAACAATGGAAGGGAGCGACTGGTGTCCGCTCTCGCGCGCGTCGCGGCCGGGGATCAGGCCGCGTTGCGGGACGTCTACGATGCGACGTCCACGAAGCTATTCGGCGTTTGCCTGCGTATCTGTCAGGATCGCGAAGCCGCCGAGGATGTCTTGCAACAAGTCTATATCAAAATCTGGCACCGCGCGGGGCGGTTCGACAGCCACCGGGCCAGCCCGATTACCTGGCTTTGCGCGATCGCGCGCAACGCCGCGATCGACTGGCGGCGCGCCAACGGAACCGTCCATCTTCCCGAGAGGGCAGCCGCCGCGGTGGCCGACACCAGTCCGCTCGCGCCTGAACTGATCGAAGGCGCACAGCAGCGGGCCCGGATATTCGACTGCCTCGAAATGCTGGAAGATCGTCCGCGCAGTGCTATCCGGGCAGCCTTCTTCGATGGCTTGACGTATAGCGAGTTGGCCGATGCGATGACGGTTCCGCTCGGGACTCTCAAAAGCTGGGTCCGACGGGGTTTGGTCCAGTTGCGCGGATGTCTGGGCGATGACTGATCCATCAGGCTCGGAAGAGCGCGACGTGCTGGCGGGTGAACTTGCGCTGGGTATTCTGGACGGTGAGGATCGCGCGCGCGCGAACCGGCTGCGCCTGTCCGATCCGGCGTTTGCCGCAGACGTCGCTGCATGGAACCAGCGCCTATCGCCGCTTGGCATGGGCTTCGGGGAACAGCCTTCACCGGCGCTTTGGCCCGCGATCCAGCATCGGCTGGGGGCGAGCGACGCCACCCGATTGGAGCGGGGACTCCGGCGCTGGCGCCTGGGCGCGATAGCCGGCGGCGTATTGGCGGCATCGCTGGCCGCCATCATCGTCCTGCGCCCAACACCTGCGCCGGTAGAGATCGTGCGCGAGCCGGAACGGGTGGCCGTCGCGCAACTGGGCGCCGAAGGTACGCCGGCTCTCTTTGCGGTTAACTACGACCCGGCGGGCGGCCTCTTGCGCATCCGCGCGATGCGTCTGCCCGGCAGTGCTCTGGCGCCGGAACTCTGGGTGATCCCGGCTGACGGCGTGCCGCGCTCGCTCGGTCTGGTGGCACCTTCCGGCGTCAGCAAGGTCGCCGTGTCCGCAGAGCATCGGAGCCTGTTGCAGGAAGGGGCGACCCTGGCGATCACGCTCGAACCGCGCGATGGAGCGCCGCATGACGCACCGAGCAGCACACCGATCGCCGCAGGAAAAATTTCGACGATCTGAACCGGCGATGCATCCGCCGCAAACCTTGCGCCGTAGCTCTTCGCGAACCCCGCATTTCGGGGTCGTCGGAGAAGGAAGCCAGGATGCCAAACTTCAAGAAGATCGGTCTCGTCGTCGCAGGGTCCGCCCTGCTCGCTACCGGTGCCTTCGCGGCCACGAAGCATTTCCCGATGGTCGGCGGGGCGGAGATGTATCCGACCAAGACCATCGTCGAGAACGCAATGAACTCGAAGGACCACACCACTCTCGTCGCAGCCGTAAAGGCAGCGGGATTGGTCGAAACGCTGTCGGGCCCCGGTCCGTTCACGGTCTTCGCACCGACCAACGAAGCCTTCGCAAAGCTCCCCGCAGGCACGGTCGAAACACTGGTCAAGCCCGAGAACAAGGCCAAGCTGACCTCGATCCTCACCTATCACGTCGTCGAGGGCAAGATGAGCGCCGCGATGCTCGCCAAGAACGCCGGCATGCACAAGGGCAAGGCGATGCTCACCACGGTCCAGGGCGAGCAGCTCACCGTCACCAAGGGCCCCGATGGTAGCTGGTGGGTGGTCGATGCCAAGGGCGGCAAGGCCAAGATCACGATCGCCGACGTCAACCAGTCCAACGGCGTAATCCACGTCATCGACGGCGTGCTGATGCCCTGATGTCTATCGGCCGGCGCGTTCCCCCATGGGCCCGCCGCGCTGCGTGCCTGCCGACGTCTTCCACCCCGCTGACGACGGCAGGCACATATCCAGACAGGCGTCGCGCATTACCCGACCACACGATCACAATTGGCTAGGGTGAAAGCGGGACAGGATCGCAGGTCGCAAAATTGTTATTGAATATCTCCACGGCGTGAAGGAGGTTGGCGGGACGACTTGGCAGATTTGCGCATCCGAGACATGCGTCTGTGAATAACGTGTGTGCAGGCGCCGGATGAAGCTGGCGCTAACGAGGTCCGGCACGTTGTCACGCGCTCTCGCCTGTCCGGGCTCTCGATGTAGCATCCGGCTGCGGGCCAGTAGGGGAGTTTGCAGCGTCGCCCCCATTCCACAAAGCACCAGCGCGAAAGCGTCGGCCCTCGCAAAGGGCCGAGCGTGTCGCGCGGGGCCTGAAAGTCACGCTCTATGCCCTCAACGACATCGTCGTCGCCCGCGGCTTCGATGCGCCGACGGGGTCACCCCGAAGTCCTGCGGCAGCGATCATGGCCGCCGCTATGCGCTCGATAGAAGGCGTGAATCTGTTCGGCGACCTGAGCGAACCGATCGATGGCGCGCACGATCCCTGTTCGCCGAATGGTGGCGCGTCCCCGATCACGCCACCTCTGAGAGGCGCTTATGACCCGCTGCGCGATGCCATAGGCGCATGTCCATGCTG
>NZ_DATKFP010000216.1:0-12718 GCF_035511395.1 Sphingobium sp. | reverse complement strand
CAGGCGCAGTCATTGCCGAGAAAATCGCGAACAAGCCGGTCCCGGTCACCGCGCAGTTGCGCCGTACGTTGCAGCTTAAGGCGTCGGACCGCGTTCAAATGCGGCACGTCCGCTTGCGCTGCAGCGGGCATATCCTCTCCGTTGCACGGCTCTGGTATGTCCCTTCCCGCTTGCCCGCTGCCATGGAGGCAAGCCTTCAGCAGACCGATACGCCGTTCGGCAAGGTGGTCGCGCCTTTGCATCTCGACCGGAAATCGGCAGGGTCGTCTTCAGCATGGTTGCCCAAGGAAGGCGGGCCCACCGCCAAAACACCGTCACACATCCTGTTCTCCCAGCGCGCGCTCATGATCCGGGCAGATGGTCTGCCGATCGCCTATGTAGTCGAGGACTATCAACGCGGATTGCTCGGCTTCACGCCCGATTGACGCTCAAGCCACTCGGTTCGGGATGGTGAAGCCGACGGCGCGGCGGGCGGAAACCTCGGCTGGCGATCCGCTGTCCACTCTCGCGCCGGACACTCATTAGCGGTCGGCATGACCCTTCATCGCATGATGCCGGCCCGTCTGAGAGCGTTTTCAATTATCGCTCCCACATTCACGCGGCCGGACTCCTGCCGCGATGGGGTCGCGCCGTTTCGCAATGGAAATGGGATAGGATCTCGCACGCGCGCGATGGGGTCGCTCTGTACGCCAGCCTGAACTTCCACCGGCATAGCCGCTTTTTCTTCGGCAAGCCCCCAGAATGCCGCGATATGCCGGGTCGATGAGATCCCGGCATCGAGCATATAGGGGCTGGCGACCCCGCAAGCGCCAGGACCGGACACCGCAAGCGGCGTCCCGTGCCCCATCCCGATCACTTCATAGGCTTCGATCGCCACGCGGCCATCGCGATCACGCCAGAGGCGCTGGCGCGCCCCGTCCACGGTCCGCGTTTCAACGTCTGAGGCGTCGCTGCCATGGACGGCCTGCCACTGGGCAATGATCCTCTCCGCGTTCGAGGCGTGCACCGTCCGGTCCGCGTCCCCCTGCCAGACAGAGATGGTCGGCCAAGGTCCTGCATGATCAGAGGCGGATCGGATGAGAGCGCCCAGCACTGCGTCATCGGGATAGCCCTCGCCGCGCATGCTCGCAAAGGCTTCAGGGACGGACGCGGCTGCGCCGTAAGGCAAGCCGGCGATGATCGCGCCACCGGCGAACAATTCGGGATAGGTCGCCAGCATGATCGACGTCATCGCGCCGCCAGCCGAAAGGCCCGTCACATAGATGCGGGCCTCGTCGATCAGGTGCGCCGCGACCATTGCGGCGATCATCTGGCGGATCGATAGCGGCTCACCTGTGTCCCTCGCCGAGTCTCCAGGCGCAAACCAGTTGAAGCAGCGATTTGGATTGTTGGCGTGCCGCTGCTCCGGAAACAGCAAGGCAAAGCCCAGCTCATCCGCCAGCTGCGACCAGCCAGCGCCATAGTCATATGCATCGGCATTTTGCGTGCAGCCATGCAAAACCACGACCAGCGGCACATGCCGGCTGCGGTCCGAGCCGCCTAAATCCTGCGGGAGATAATATCTGGCCCGAAGCGCTCCAGGATTGGAGCCGAAATCCTCCATATCGCTGAGCTGCCCCCGGTCGGACGGTGGCGACGGCTGGAGCGATAATGCCCGCAATTTTCCAAGTTGCGCGATCGTCGAGTGCAGTTTCGTCATAACTGTCCCTCCATGGGCAGAGGCCCATCCGACCATATAACGCTGCAAGTGCGAAATATGTTGCTGCATCGCACAATAAACTTGAGAAATGCCGGAGCAGCATTGGCCAGATCGCGCTGTAAATGGCGCGAAACCGTGGCCGTCGAGGCTTCTACGGTAATATTGGCTTTATCGGCGTCCGCGCTGCGCCGCGCGACGGTCCGCCTTCGCCAATAGTCCTTGGTCGAGCTCTGGCTTGTTCCATCGAGCCGCCGGCCCCAGCGTCATCAGGTCGTCACCGCGCGTCAGGAAGGTGAAGACCTTGTTGGTCACCTCTATCATCAGCGCCTTCATTTCCTCGTCGGAAATGCGCGAGAGGTTAGCCCAGGGAATTTCGCCATAGGGCGTGACGACCTTCACGTCGCTATAATCACCCGTCGCGCTGCTGGGCGTCACCCCCGTATGGAGATCCTCTAGCCCGGTATTGCGCACGCATTGTTCTACCAGAGCAAGTGTGAAGAAGGCCTTCTCATCGTCGTTCAACATATCATCGGCCATGCCCAGTTCCATATCTGTCTGGTCGCAGCACGCCTTTAAGGATCGTCAGATCCTATCAATCCTGCCCGCGCCAATGGTCCAGCGCATCTTCATATTTTGCGCGGGCTTTGTCGACCGCTGCCTGAAATTTGCCGGCCTGTACCTCCCCTTCTTTGCGGAGCTTGGCGATCTGTATCCCGATGCGGGCGCGCTCGTCCTCCAGCTCCGCTATGCGCGCTTCTACCGACAGTCGATGCTCGTCCAGCTTCTGCTCCGCCAGATCCAGCGCCTTTCGGCTGGGTCGCGGCCGGGGCTTAGTCGGAGGCTTCGCAGGGATCACCCTCCCGTTTGCCTTGCGCGGCGTGGCCTTCATCGGCTCGGCCGCGTGGGCCAGATGTTCCGCAGCGGTGCCGCGGGCGTGTTTGATGACGGTGCCCGGCTGCTCGGCCGCTTGCGCCAGAAGCCTGGGATCATCAACCCGTTCGGCAAAGCCTCGCTCGAACAGATCGGCATCGGCACCCCAGGCCTCCAACGCCGCCTTCTGGCTGGGCGCTGCGACATAGGCGTCGTGAAATCCGATCGGTGTTCGGAAGAGCTTCAGTCTGGGCGCCATATAGCCTGCCCTCTACGACATGAAGGCGGCCCGTCAGTCGGGGGAACTGACGGGCTGCCGATTTCATCGAGCCGCACGAGCGGGGGGCAAAGATGCGCGGATCGATGAAGGGGTAACGGACAAAGGGAACCTCGGTTCCTAACGTTACGGCTGCGTCCTGCTAAGAGGCCGATTTCCTCAGGCTCCTGAATGTGATCGACCATCGCAGCGCCTCCACAGGCGTAATGCTGTGCTCCCAATCATGCCTCGCTTGCCCACACATATGGTAGATGGAACGCGGCGCGAGCGGTGCATTGGCTCGGCCGAAGCCAGTCTCCGTGCGGCGTCGGAAGCGCATGGCGGCCGGTTCGCCGAGCGAAATGCCGATCACATGCTCGAACGCCGGGCGGTCGCGATGCCAGCCGATACCCGCACCGGGATCATAACGAATCAGCAGCAGCTGCTTGAGTTCGTCCGGCTCCAGACCCGCGAACCGCGCCGCGCGGGCCTTAAGCGGCACCGCCCATTGCGGAATGGGCTCGGCCGGCGCGAAGACACCGGTCTGGAAATCATAGCTCCACCCGAAGCTTTTAGTCAGCCGCTTGCCGGTCCATTGTTGGAAAAGGAAAGGCGTCAGACCCGCGTCAGCAATTGCATCGATGAGCGCCTCCTCCTCAGACCGGGTGATGAAATTCTCCCGCTGCACGAGTCCCGGCAGCACCGGCACGCCTGGCTGCGGCGGCACATCGAGAGGAAGCATCATAGTCATCGGCATGATCGTTGGTTCTGGCACATCAAAGGGCGAAACTCGTTTGCACAGGCTTGGTCAGGATTTCCTCGATTGTGAAAATGTCGCCCGGCGGCGTCACCAACAGTTCCTCTTCCGGAATCATGAAATCCAGCCATTGCATGACCTGCCGCCGCTCGATGATCGCGCCATGGCGGCTCTGATAGCGGATGACGTCTGGGTTCGCATCGACGGTGAGGATGCGGTAGCTGACTGGCCAGTCGCCCATCGGCGGCTCCCAGATGGCGGCGAGATAGAAGAAATTGCCGTCTTCGCGAAAGGCGCGGAATTTCTTCTCGCCGTTGCGGATATGGAATTCCGAGGCCGGAACAAGGCAGCGATTGCTGGGAAAGCTTTTCCCTTCGGACCGGATGAACTCATAAGAGACGCCGTCGGAAAAGCGCGGGTTGGAACCCCAGGCCGCTTCGATCATCTCAATCTCTCGGGCATCATCCGGATTGCGTCGGATGATGGCACGGCGACTTCCGAGAGCGTCGGAGTCGAAGGGTGTTGCTTTCGAGTCCATGATGAGAACATAAAGCGAACGAACGCCAAGGGCAAGCGGAAGAAAACCGCGCGGAGAGCCTATGTGCAACGATTATAGACTGAAGGTCGATATCGCCTCGATCGTCGAGGATTTCGAGGACCTAAAGATCAAGATCAAGATGCCCGAGGGCAAACCCAACGTCCCGGCGCGCGAGGATATCAGGATGACCGACATGGCGCCGATCGTCCGAAGCGTGGAGGGCGGGCGGGGCCTGGGCGAACTCGTCAACCGCCGCTGGAGCTGGCCGGGCAACAATGGGAAGCCGGTCTATAATTTCCGGACCGAGGGACGCGAATTCAAATCGCATCGCTCCCTCATCCTGGCTGACGGCTTCTACGAGTTCACCGATCCACCCGTGCCTCGCCCGAAGGACAAGCGCCTCGACAAGTGGCTGTTCACGATGGACGATCATGACTGGTTCTGTATCGCCGGCATCTGGCGGGAAAGCCCGGCTGGGGAAGCCTTCACGATGCTCACCATGGACGCCGGACCCGATGTCGCGCCCTATCATCATCGCCAGATCATTCCGCTCACCCGCGATCAATGGGTCGACTGGCTCGACCCAACCGTGCCCGCCAAAGAAGTATTACGCTGGCTACCTGAGGGCAGCCTTCCGGTAACCCAGGTCTACGGCGCGCCGCCCGCACAGCAGGTTCTGTTATGACGCAAGACGCCACGCTGGCCCGGTTTATCGAGGCACAGGCAAAAATCTATGACACAGCGCTCGCCGAGATCAGGGCCGGCTCCAAGCGCAGCCATTGGATGTGGTTCGTCTTTCCTCAGCTTCGCGGCCTCGGCCACAGCCCGACCGCCCACTATTATGGGATCGCCTCGCTCAGCGAAGCCCGAGCCTATCTCAGTCATCCGGTCTTGGGTTCACGCTATCTCGAATGCGTAAAAGCGCTTCAAAAGCTGGGTGACAATGACCCGGTTGCTGTCTTTGGCTCGGTCGACGCGATGAAGCTGCGCTCATCACTCACCCTATTTGAAGCCGCCGGTGGATCGCCGCTGCTCGACGATGCCCTCGAACGATGGTTCGACGGCGAGCGAGATGCCTCAACCCTACACCTCCTCGCCTAAGTCTCAGACGAACCGAGATTCATGCCGCTTGACGAGCAGTCAGACTCAAAGGAACATATAGGGAACATTTTGAGTCGTTGTTCCCATGCCCGCTTGTCCCTCTCCGCTCGACCATAAGCAGGTCGACCAGCTTGCCGCGCTTCGCGCGACCCTGGCGCATGCCCGCGCCGCGCGCGGGCCGGCTCTGCCCTTCGAGTTGCCCGAGTTGGACGAGCGCCTCGCGGACCATGGCCTCGACGGCGCCGGGCTACATGAAATCGCTGCCGCCTCGGCCAGCTTCACCGACGATGCCTGCGCCACCCTGTTTGCTGCCGGGATCGCGGCGCGCTTTTGCGCGCAGCCCGGTTTCACCATCCTCTGGGCGGTGACGCGTTTCGACCTCTACGCGCCGGGTCTTGAGCAGATCGGTCTTGGCCCTGACAAAATCCTCTATGCCCAGGGCCGCAAGGATGCCGAGGTTCTGGCGCTTGCCGAAGATGGGCTGCGCGATGGATCGCTCGCCTGCGTGGTCGCCGAAGTAAAGGCCGCCAACCAGACCGCGACCCGCCGGCTTCAACTGGCCGCCTCTGACGGCAAGACGCCGATGCTGCTGTTCCGCCGCCATCGCAGCCGCGAGCGTTGCCCCTTGAGCGGCCTATCTTCGGCGATGACGCGCTGGCGCATCGGCGCTGCGCCGTCCAGCCCCCTCCCCCATGTCGGCCTTGGTCGGTCGCGCTGGTCTGTCGAACTTGTCCGGCAGCGGAACGGCAATCCCTTCTCCATCGAACTGGAGGCGTGCGATGACACGGGTCGCCTCGCTCTACCTGCCGCAGCTCCCGATCGAGCGATTGCGGAAGGCAGAGCGGCCCGCCAGGCTGCCTGAGCCGGCCCCTGCCCCGATCGCCCCGCGCTTCGCAGCGCCGATCGACGATGATCCTGGCGCCTGCTCCGTCCCCAAGGCGGGCGGCTGGCGCCCCGGCGCCCGGTGGGCTCGCGATGGTGCGCTCGGCAGCCGTCCAACCCAGGCCGACATCGACGCCATGCCAGCGCATCAGCGGCCCACGATGCGCGAAATGGGACGGCGCAGCGAGGCAGCCGAGCATGTGTTCAAGGCCATGCCCGCCGACGATGGCGGCGGCGGCGGCACATCGAAGACGGTCGAGCCGCTCACATGGGCGACGCTCTGGGGGAAGCCCAGCGTCCTGATCACGCGCACCGGGCAACGGGACGTCGTGACCGCAGCTTGTCCGGTCGCACTGGAACTTGGCCTGCGCCCCGGCATGGCCGCTGCCCACGCACGCGCGCTGGTGACGGACCTGGAGGTTCGGGACGCGCAGCCACAGGCGGATCAGGCCTGGCTGGACCGGCTGGCGCTGCACGCGGTCGCGCATTGGACGCCGACGGCCTGCGTCTCTGGACTCGACGGCCTCTGGCTCGATCTCACGGGGACGACCCATTTATTCGGCGGCGAGGCGCGCTTCTGCCGCCGGTTGCTGCGGTTCCTTGAACGCTTGGGCTTCACCGCCAGCATCGCAATCGCCGGCACGCCAGGCGCCGCCCATGCGCTCGCGCGCTACAGGAGCGATGCCATCACCCTTCTTCCCAACGGCGCCGAAACCCAGGCCATTGCCGATCTCCCGCTCTGCGCGCTTCGATTGGAGCCGGGGGTCCTTGAGACCGCAGCCCGATTCGGCATGGAGCGTATCGCTGATCTCTATCCCATACCGCGCGGGCCTCTCGCACGCCGCCTTGGCCTCCCGACCGTTCGAAGGCTCGATCAGGCCCGCGGGTTGATCGCCGAACCCATCGTCCCAGTCATCCCCGTCGATACACCCCATGCGGAGCGGCGTCTGCTCGAACCCATCGGCACCGCCGAGGCGATCAACCAGGTTATCGGCGATCTGGTCGATGATCTCGTCACCTTGCTGGTCGGACAGGGCCTTGGCCTGCGCGCCGCTGATCTCGCCTGCCATATCGTCGATGGGACCGAGCAGCGGATCGCGATCGGTACAGCGAGGGCCACGCGCGATGCGAAGCATCTCAAACGCATGCTGGCGATGCGGGTCGAGCGGATCGATCCAGGCCTTGGCATTGAAGCGATGACGCTGAGCGCAGCGCGCATCGAGGCATTGAGAGCGCAGACGCTGGAGGCCAGCCTCATCACGGGCGATCGCGCGCCCGATATAGCGCTGCTGGTCGATCAACTCGCCGGCCGCATCGATCCAGACATGCCCTTTCGCCTGTCCTCGCATGAGAGCGACGTGCCCGAACGCGCGGTGCGCCGGATCGCGCCATTGGCAACGCCCAAAGGCTGGCCTAGCTGGAAGCGGCCCGTGCGGATGCTCCGGCGACCCGAGCTTCTGTCCAATGTCGTGGCACTCCTGCCCGATCATCCGCCCCGGCGCTTCGTCTGGCGGGGATCTAGCTATCGCGTGGTCGCGGGCGATGGTCCGGAACGCATCCATGGCGAATGGTGGCGCTCGCCCCAGGAGATGTGGGCGGTCAGGGACTATTTCCGGGTCGAAGCCGAGGGCGGTGAGCGCTTCTGGCTGTTCCGACGGGGCGACGGTGTCGATGAGCAGACGGGAAACCTCAACTGGTTCATGCACGGTGTCTTTGGCTGATGACCTGCTATGTTGAACTTCAGGCGACGAGCCATTTCTCGTTCCTGCGCGGCGCGTCTTCGCCCGAGCAGCTTTTCTCGGCCGCCGCACTGCTCGGCCACAATGCGCTGGGCCTTGCCGACTGGGGCAGTGTCGCGGGCGTGGTGCGCGGCTGGGACGCCCAGAAAGCAACCGGCGTCCGAATGATCGCAGGCGCGCGGGTCGATTTGACGGACGGCAAGGCCCTGCTCCTCTATCCGACCGGTCGCCCCGCCTGGTCGCGGCTGACCCGTTTGCTCTCGATCGGCAAGGCCCGCGGCGGCAAGGGTTGCTGCCTCCTCGACTGGGCCGATATTGTCGCCCATGCCGAAGGCCAGATCGCGATCTTGGTGCCGGACCAGCCCGACGATACAACCATGGCCAATCTCCGCGACCTCAACACTGTCTTTGGTGCCCGCGCGCATGTGGCGCTCGCGCTGCGCCGCCGACCGGACGATATTGCCCGGCTTCACCGGCTAGATGCCATGGCGCGAGCGACCGCCGTGCGGAGCGTCGCAACCGGCGACATTCTCTATCACTCTCCCGATTTCCGGCCGCTCCAGGATGTGATGACCGCGATCCGGGAGAAGACGACGATCGATGGGCTGGGATTCAGGCGCGAGCGCTATATGGACCGGAACTTGAAATCCCCGGCAGAGATGGAGCGGCGCTTTTCCGCCTTTCCCGATGCGATTCAGGCCAGCGCCGACATCGCAGCCCAATGTCGCTTTGATCTGGGCGAAATCCAGTATCAATATCCTTATGAGCAGGTGATGGAGGGACGCACCGCGCAGGAAGCGCTGGCTGCTCTCACCCAGGCGGCCGCGAACCGGATGTTTCCGACGGGCCTGCCTGCTGCCTATCGGAAGCAAATCGACCACGAACTGCGACTGATCGACCAGCTCGGTTACGCCCCCTATTTTCTGACGGTAAATTCGATCGTCGCGGAGAGCCGCAGGCGCGGCATTCTCTGCCAGGGTCGAGGCTCCGCGGCCAATAGCTGCGTCTGCTACATGCTGGGCATCACCTCGATCGATCCCATCAAGCATGAGCTGCTATTCGAGCGGTTCGTCTCGGGCGAGCGCAAGGAACCGCCCGATATCGACGTCGACTTCGAGCATGAGCGGCGCGAGGAGATCATCCAGTGGATCTATGACACCTATGGGCGCACCCGCTCGGCGCTCACCGCCGTGGTCACCCGTTATCGCACCCGCGGCGCGGTCGCAGAGGTGGGCAAGGCGCTGGGCCTGCCGCGCGATCTGACCAAAATGCTGACGGGCCTGGTCTGGGGCTGGTCGATGGACGGCATCACCGACGAGCAGCTCGCCAGCGCCAATTTGAATGCCGACGATCATCGGCTGAAACTGACGCTCGAACTTTCGCGGCGGCTCATCGGCACGCCGCGACACCTATCGCAACATCCCGGCGGTTTCGTGCTGACCCAGGACCGTCTCGACGATCTGGTGCCGATCGAGCCGGCACGGATGGAGGATCGACAGATCATTGAATGGGATAAAGATGACATTGATGCGCTGAAGTTCATGAAGGTCGACGTCCTGGGCCTTGGCATGCTGGGCTGCATGAACCGCGCCTTCAATCTGCTCGAAAAGCATAAGGGCCTACGCGTCGGCATGGCTGACCTTCAGGACGATGATCCAGCTGTCTATGCCATGATCCAGCGGGCAGACACGCTCGGCGTCTTCCAGATCGAGAGCCGCGCGCAGATGTCGATGCTGCCCCGGATCAAGCCGAAGGAATTTTACGACCTCGTCATTGAGGTGGCGATCGTCCGCCCTGGGCCCATCCAGGGCGACATGGTCCATCCCTATCTGCGCCGCCGCGAGGGCAAGGAGACTCCCGAATATCCCAAGCCAGAACTCGAGGCGGTGCTCAAGAAGACACTAGGCGTCCCGCTCTTTCAGGAACAGGCGATGAAGGTCGCGATCGTGGGCGCCGGATTTACCCCCGTCGAGGCCGACCAGCTGCGCCGCGCCATGGCGACGTTCAAGCTCACCGGCGGTGTCAGCCATTTCTACGACAAGCTGGTGAACGGCATGATCGCTCGCGGCTACCCGAAGGACTTTGCCGAGCGCACCTTCAAGCAGATCGAGGGGTTCGGCAGCTATGGTTTTCCCGAAAGCCACGCGGCGAGCTTTGCCAAGATCGCCTACGCATCCTGCTGGATGAAGCATCATCATCCCGATGTTTTCTGCGCTGCGCTTCTGAACGCGCAGCCCATGGGCTTCTACGCGCCCGCCCAGATCGTGCGGGATGCGCGGAACCATGGCGTCGAAGTCCGGCCGGTCTCGATCAACCACAGTCATTGGGACTGCACGCTCGAACCGGCGCGCGGCCGATACAAGGCAGTGCGCCTTGGCTTTCGACAGGTGCGCGGCCTCGCCAATCTCCATGGCGCTGCAATCGTAGGCGCGCGCGGCCCCGCGCCCTTCGAAAGCGTGGAGGAGGTCTGGCGCCGCGCCGGCGTGCCGCGGGCCGCGATCGAGCGGCTGGCGGAGGCCGACGCCTTCGCCTGCATCGCGCAGGACCGACGGCAGGGGCTCTGGAAGGTCAAGGGCCTCGGCGAGGCGCCCCTTCCCCTCTTCGCCGCTGCGGATGCGCGCGAGGGAAAATTTTCACCCGAAGGCAAAGAGTTGTTGGTCACGCTCCAGCCGATGACGCAAGGCCGCGAGGTGGTGGAGGATTATCGGTCGCTCCAGCTCTCGCTCCGTAATCATCCGCTGAGCTTCCTCCGGCCAGAGCTCGACGCCATGCGGATCGTGCGCTGCGCCGACCTCAAGTCGATCCGCGATGGTCGCAATGTGGAAGTGGCCGGCGTCATTCTGGTCCGTCAACGACCCGGCTCGGCGAAGGGCGTGCTGTTCGTCACGATCGAGGACGAAACCGGGGTCGCCCAAGGTATCCTTTGGCCGGACCGGTTCGAAATCTACCGGCGGCAGGTCATGTCCGCGTCGATGATCGCGATGCGCGGACGGCTGCAGAAGGAGGGCGAGGTCATTCACATCATCTGCGACCGGATTATCGATCATGACGACATGCTCCGCTCGATCGGGAGGATGGACTTCAGTGTCGCGCCGGGCCGGGGCGACGGCGCCACGCACGGCGGTGGCCCCGATCCGCGTGATCCCGCCTTCCCCAGCGGCCGGACGCTTGGGTCGCCCCCCTATCGCCAATCAACAGCAGCGCAGGATGACATTCTGCCGATCCGCAGCCATGATTTTCATTAGATCGCGTTTCACGCTTACACGCGATTAACCAAGCTTCGCCTGCCTCCCCCCCATTCCCATCGTCGGTGAACAGGTGCGAAAATGCCGATGGCACTTTCACGCGTGAAGGGAAACTGTGAGGGTTTTCATCGACTGGATCAGATTGTTGATATCAGGATCGGCCTCGTGGACCTCAATCTTCGACACCCGTCGCGACAAGGCATCAAGCATCACGGATGCCTCCAGCCGCGCCAGCCCGGCACCTGCGCAGAGTGGACGCCATGTCCAAAGGCCAGATGTCCACCAGCTTCCCTCCCGATATCGAAGCGATCCGGATCTGCCCAGCAGCGCGGATCGCGATTGGCCGCTGCGTAAGCCAAGAAGACACGCTGGCCGGCAGGCAGATGAACGCCACCCAACTCGGTATCGCGCGAGGTTATCCGATTAGAAGCTCAAAAGGTTGGCGAAGGAAGAGATAGAATCTGAACGAGGCCGAAAGGGCTGCTTCAGAACTTAAAGAAGATCGCTGTCAGCCGCCCACCGACCGCTACCATTCACCTGTCGACTTTCGAGGTCAGCTTGGAAGGCGCAGCTTTGCGCTGCACTGATTTTGATCTCGATTAAGGCGCTCTCGATGTAACGATCCTATGGGATCAGACAGGCTTACTGCCTTAAGAGGAGTTGCAGTGTGCCACCAGGCCGCGTTTCTGAATTTGCGACTTTGACAGCGGGTGAGCGAGAGGCCGTGAGCGCACTTGCCTCCGATACACTCGAGTACCGGCGACGCTCTGCGATCCGTCATGAAGGTGCGCCGGTTCAGCATATTTATTTGCTAACTGAAGGGTGGGTGGGTTCTTCCATGACCTTGAAAAGCGGTGCGCGTCAGTTCTTCAAGGTGCATATTCCAGGGGACGTTCTGGGGGCACCGAGCCTTGCGAGCGTCAACGCAGTTGAAACTCTGACCGCAATCACTGATTGCACGATCAAATATATTCCACTCTCACGGCTTGGCAGCATCTTTGCCGAACACCCGCGCGTGGGGATGAGCCTATTTCTGAGCGCCAATAAAGAACGTATCGCCCTCATGGATCTGCTGGCAACCGTTGGGAGAGTGTCGGCGATCGAGCGGCTGGCGAGCTTCCTGATGGATCTGCATGACAGACTGCTCGTCGCCGGTCAGATCGAGGCGGGTCGGCTACCAATGCCCATGACCCAGGAAGAAATAGCCGATATGCTGGGGCTTACGGCAGTACACGTCAATCGCATGCTGCATGAACTTGAAACCCATTCGCTGCTCCATCGCAGTGGCAGAGATTTCATCCTGAATCTGCCAGGGCTTCAGGCCATGAACTTGATTGCATCGCGGACCTATGTACAGGAGCCCTCATGGCTGCCGCCGCCGCGAGGCTGATGGTCACTGCGATTGGCAAAATGAAGCCAACAGGTCGGGATGTCCGCTATCAGGCGACCTCTGATCAACCAGCAAGAGCGGGAAGGTGCGCTGGTCAGCTGTAAGCGCAAAAACCTCCCCACATTTTCGTAAGCGCTGATCTGGCTATGTTTCGCCCCTCGTCTGAGGGGTATCGTAGTGTCTGATGATGTAAGAACATTCGAAACAGGTTTCGAAAGGCAGGAGGGTCAGCGGCCCTCGC
>NZ_DATKFP010000215.1:0-7648 GCF_035511395.1 Sphingobium sp. | reverse complement strand
CTGGATCGGACCAGGTCCAATCTTTCGGCGATGGGCCTTCGCGCTCGCGCGATTGTCATCCGTGGCGGCGACGTTCGCGACACGCTTTGCGCGTTGGTCGATCGCGAAGCGGCTGATCTCGCGGTGATGTCCGCACGCGGGCACGGGCATCAGCATGTCAGGGACGTCCCGTACGGAACGGTTGCCTCCTATCTGATGGCCCATTGCAGTGTCCCGATGCTCGTCCTGCCTTCGGCGAGCCGCAAGGCGCAAATGACTTCGCCTGCCGCCAGCCAGAGCGTGAGATTGCCAACGGCCATTCAGGTCTGATTGATGGCCGATTATGAGGAGCGCGATCCGCTCGCCGGGGCGGCGGAGGAGGTCGCCGACCGTCATCACCTGACAGGACTGCTCGGCAAGTCGGTGCCGCTGGCCGCATGGGCGCATCTCGAGGAGATGAAGACGTGGCTGAGGCAGGCCCGACAGGCGGCCGCCAAGGCCGACAAGCGCGCAGGCGCCGCGGCTGAATGGCTGCTCGACAACGATTATCAGATACAACGCGCCATCCTGCAGATCCGCGAGGATCTTCCCGAAGAGTTCTACGCGAAACTTCCGGCGATCTCCGGGGACGGGCTCGGTCGCCCTCGCGTGCATCAGCTTGCCCATGCCTTGCTGCAGGCTTCTCACCTGCAGGTCTCGCTGAATGGCGCGGTGCTGTTCGTAGAACAATATCAAAAGACGATGCCGCTCAGCATCGCCGAGACCTGGGCCTTCCCGACCATGCTGCGCATAGTCTGCCTGGAATTGCTCATCGGAGGTTTCAGCCACCTCTTCCCGGAGGTCGAGCCGCCCTTTGAGATCGTCGAGACGCCCGACACGGCGATGGTTGGTTTTGACGATACGGAATGCGTCGCGCGCGCAATCGCGAACCTTGGCGTGATCGCGACGATTCAATGGAACGACTTCTTCGATCGAACGAGCCAGGTCGAAGCCATCCTCCGGCGCGACCCGGCAGGCGTCTATCCACATATGGACTTCGATACGCGCGATCGATATCGCCATGCGGTCGAGCAGCTTGCCGACCAGTCGGGACTCCCGGAATGGGATGTCGCCGAGCGTGCCTTGCGCCAGTGCCATAGCAGCGACGAAGCGCCATCGGGCCATGTAGGCTTCTGGCTCATCGATATCGGACGGCCTGCCTTTGCCGACGCGATCGATCCTCGTCCATGGACGCCGGGCTCGATATTGCGACGCGCGCTGCGTTATCCAGGCCTGCTTTATGCAGCCGCCTTGCTGCTCGCGGGCCTTGCGGGCTTTGCTCTACCCGCAGCCTATCTGGTTTCCACCGGCGCCACCGCCGGATCCTGGCTTCTAGGGATCCCGCTCACCCTGCTACCCGCATCGATCCTGAGCATCACCTTCGTCAATTGGCTCGTGACCCACATCGTTCGGCCGAACGTACTCCCCAAGCTCGATTTCAAGGAAGGCATCCCCGAAAGTTCGGCGACGGCAGTCGTGATGCCTGTCTTGGTCGCGCGATTGTCGGACATCGCGCCGCTGCTTCGGCGCCTGGAGGCGCACCGCCTTTCCAATCCCGACGCCGCGCTCGAATTCGTGCTGCTCAGCGACTTCGCCGATGCATCACAGGAAAGTGTCTCGGTCGATGCCGATATCGTTCGCGCGCTGACCAGCGGGATCGAGGAACTCAACGCGCGCTTTGCCAATGCCAAGGGACGTGGGCCGTTCCATTTGCTGCATCGGCCACGACGGTTCAACGCGGCCCAGGGCTGCTGGATGGGCTGGGAGCGAAAGCGCGGAAAGCTTGAGCAGTTCAACGCCTTCATCCTGAACGGAGATGCGTCCCCCTTCAATGTGACCGTCGGCAGCATCGAACGGTTGCGGCGATGCCGTTTCGTGATGACGGCCGATGCCGATACCAGGTTGTCGGCCGGCATCGTCCGGCGACTGGTGGGGACGCTATCTCATCCCCTTAACCGCGCCCACTTCAACGCTGCGACCGGCGCGGTCGAACGAGGATATACGGTTCTTCAGCCGCGCGTTGAGCTGGCGCCGGAAGCGACCGGCCAATCCTTGTTTTCGCGCCTCTACGGGGGCGACACGACCATCGATATCTATTCGCGCGCCGTATCCGACGTCTATCAGGACCTGCTCGGCACAGGCGTCTACGTGGGCAAGGGCCTCTATGATGTGGCGGCCTTTCATCGGAGCCTCGAAGGGCGCGTTCCCGAGAATACACTTCTCAGCCATGACCTGTTCGAAGGACTGCACGGGCGAGCGGCGCTGGTCAGCGATGCGATCGTTTATGAGAGCTTCCCGACCAGCTATCTCGACTTCACCTGGCGCTGGCACAGATGGGTCCGTGGGGACTGGCAGATCCTGCCATGGCTCTTTCCCTTCGTGCCCGGCGGCGATGGCCGATGGCTGCGCAACCGGCTCGGCTGGTTCGATCGGCTGAAGATATTCGACAATTTGCGGCGCAGCATAATTCCAGCGAGTATTGTGGCGCTGCTGGTGGGTGGATGGTTTCTTCTCCATGGGCAGCCCTGGGTCTGGACCTTGCTTGCCGTCATCGCGCCCGGTGCATATCTCTTTACGGACCTCGTGACCGGCCTCGCGCAGGGCCGCCGCCGCGGCGTCATGCAGAACCTGCTGCGACGTCTGGCGGATCACGCGGGTCGCTGGTTTCTCGCTATCGTCTTTCTCGTCAGTGACGCGATGATAGCGCTGCATGCCATTGCCATCACCCTATGGCGTCTCCATTCGGGCCAAAGAAAGCTCGAATGGACGTCGGCCGCCCACATGGCGACGCGCAACGCGGCGCGACATCCGCGACTGGCGGCATGGCGTGACATGGCCGCCTCTCCGGTGTTCGCGCTGATCATCGGCGCGGGTCTGTTCCTTGCGGCGCCCGCTTCCCTGCCTGTCGCGGCTCCCCTGCTGCTGCTCTGGTTCATTGCGCCTGAGATCGCGATCCGGATCAGCCGTCCGATTGAGCCGGCAAAGGACACGCTGTCCGAAAACGATCGAAAGTTCCTGAGACTGATGGCGCGGCGCACCTGGCTCTTTTTCGAGACCTTTGTGCGCCCCGAGGACAACTGGCTGCCACCCGATAACTATCAGGAGCCGCCCGACGAGGAAATCGCGCACCGAACCTCGCCGACCAACATCGGAATGATGATGGTATCGGTCCTCACTGCCTGGCGCCTCGGACATATCGGCCTCAACGAGGTTGCGACACGGCTTCACAACACGCTCGATACGTTGGATCGCCTGGACCGCTACCGCGGGCATATTCTCAACTGGTACGAGACGAGAACGCTCGCGGCCCTGGAGCCCCGATATGTTTCGACCGTCGACAGCGGAAATCTCGCGGTCAGTCTGATCACCGTCGCGCGAGCCCTTCAGGAAGCCAGAAGCTTGCCACCGGTCGCCACGGATTTGTGGCGAGGGTTTGACGACAATATCGAGTTGCTCGCCGAAGCGATTGCGACGATCGACCTCGAAGCGGCCTCCGCCGCCGGCTCGATCCTTGAGGCTATGCGGGAAACCGCCCGCAGGATTGAGGAAGGGAGGCAAGACTGGGCCGAGAGGATCGACGATCTCCTGTCGACCGATCTTCCTCGCCTGCGCGAGCAGATTACCCTGATGGCCGAAAGCGTCGGCGAGGATGAAATCGCCTCCCTGCGGAATGTCCAAGCCTGGCTGGAGCGGCTCGAACATCATCTGTCCGGCATGCGGCGAGACCTTCGGCTGTTCTCGCCCTGGTGGGAGACGCTCGCGCCGCATCCGGCAGAGTGTTCGAACGTCGCGGCAAAAGTCGCCGACCTGTTGGCGAACGACCGGCTGCCGTCCACGCACGCGGGCGCCGCGGCAGCAATTGGCGTCCTCAATGCGGCGAGAGACCAGCTACCGGCGGAAAGCCGGCAATGGGCGCACGATCTCCAGGCGGTGATCGAGGAAGGCCAGGCGGCCCGGCAAGCGCTTCATGACCGCCTCGATGACCTCTCCAGTCGCGCTAACGCCGCCGCGCACGCCATGGACTTCTCGTTCCTGTTCGATGCCGGCAGCCGGCTCTTTCATATCGGCTACAATGTGAGCGCCGATCGAATAGATCCGCACCACTACGATCTGCTCGCCAGCGAAGCACGCCTCGCCAGCTTTTTCGCCATCGCGAAGGGCGACATAGAGCCTCTGCACTGGTTCCATCTCGGGCGGCCCATCACCAAGCAGCACGCAGGCCTGGCGTTGATATCGTGGAACGGCTCGATGTTCGAATATCTGATGCCGAACATCTTCCTGCAGAGCGATCCCCAAACCCTGCTCGGAATGAGTGACCGGACCGCGATTGCTATCCAGATCGCATTCGGGCGGTCACATGATATGCCTTGGGGTATTTCGGAGTCGTCCTTCGCATCGATGGGCGAGGACCGCGTCTACCGATATCACGCATTCGGCGTCCCTGCGCTCGGCCTCCAGCGAGGTCTGGGGCGCGATCTGGTTATCAGCCCCTATGCGACGGCGCTGGCGCTGACGATCCGGCCCGCGCTGGCGACGCGCAACCTTCAAACTCTGGCGGATCTTGGCCTCATCGGCCGATACGGATTTTTCGAAGCGGTCGACTTCACGCCCGAGCGGGCGCCTGACGGTGAACGCTTTGCCGTCGTGCGCTCCTACATGGCTCATCATCATGGCATGAGCCTTGCCGCGCTCGGAAACGCGTTGTGCGATGACATGCTCGTGCGCTGGTTCCACACCGATCCTCATATCCGCACCGTCGACCTGCTCCTTAACGAAAGGATTCCATGGGAGCTGCCGCCCGAGATCGCGCGGCTTGAGGTTCGTGAGCCACAGCCGGAACCCGACGAACTGATTCCGGGCCTTTACGGCTGGGCACGCACTCGGCGCCGTGGGGAGCACGCGTGGCAGATTCTCGGCAATGGCCGGCTTTCGAGCCGCATTCGGACAGACGGTGCAGGTGGGCTGAGCTGGAACCAGCATGCCCTGACCCGTGGGGACGCAGGTTTCTGGATCTATCTGCACGACCGGGATGCAGATGTTACCTGGTCGGCAACGGGCGGCCCCTTTTCTCGACCCGAAGACGCGCCGGAGGTGATCTTCCAAGCGCATCAGGTGGAGTTCCACCAGCGCGCCCACGGCTTGTCGGTCACGACAACGATCAATGTCGCCAATGCCGACGACCTGGAGATCCGGCGTGTCGCTCTTGTCAATGATAGCGATAAGCCCCGGACCATCGAAGTCACGGGCTACGCGCAGATCGTTCTGGCTCCGGCCCAGGACGCGGCGCGCCACCCTGCCTTCAGCAAGCTGTTCGTGGGGGCGGAAGCCTTGCCTGGCAATGACGGCCTGCTTTTCACGCGGCGGCCGCGCAGTTCGGCGGAACGTCCGCCCGTCCTGCTGACCCGTGTGATCGGGGATGAAGATGGCGTTACCCTGCTCGGTCTCGAAGCCGATCGCAGCGCTTTCATCGGACGATATGGGTGCCCCAGGCGGCCCGCATTGTTGACCGGGGAACTGCCTGGTGGCCCGCTCGGCTGGACGCTTGATCCGATCTGCGCGATCAGGATGACGGTGGAACTGCCTCCGCGCGCGCGACGTGAATTCGCCTTCGTCACCATTGCGGCTGGATCCCGGCAATCGGCCCTCGAACTTGCCGAGCGCTTTACCACCCTGCCGTCACTCGACTGGGCTGTGAGCGATACGGCAAGTGCGGCGGCGCGCGAGATGCACAAGCTGGGCCTGCAGCCGCACATCGTGCCGCAGGCGCAGGCGTTGCTGTCCACTCTTCTCACCAGAGCGGCAGAGCCGGGATCGGCCGGCGCGCGCACATTTCGGCGCGGGGACCTTTGGGCGCTCGGGATATCGGGCGACCATCCTATTTTGATGCTGCGTTCCGGAACCGCGGAGCAGCAGGACCTGCTTCGACAGCTTCTCTCCTTCCACAAGCTCATGCGGCAGCGTGGTATGCCGATCGACCTGGTGGTGACGCATGAAGGAACGTCGGGCTATATCGAGCCCGTCCGCGAGCGTCTTCTGGAAGTGCTGAAGGATGCCGGGCTACAGGATCGCCTTGGCACCCATGCCGGGATACACCTCGTCGGCATCGGTCCATCCGATGGCGAGCGGGCGGCGCTTCTCGATCAGGTTGCCCGCCTCATCCTTGACGAAGCCGGCGGCAGCCTAGTCGACCAGCTTGCGCGATACGACCAGCCGCCGCATCCGGGCCCTCTGTTCGCGCCGGTCGGGGCGAACTCCGGTACAATCATGACGGCGCCCGTACCGCGCCCGGCTGATCTGCAATTCGATAATGGGTGGGGAGGCTTCGATCCGGATACGGGCGACTATACTATCTATCTGGAACCCGGTGCGCCGACCCCTGCGCCCTGGGCCAACGTCCTCGCCAACGACGGCTTCGGGACGATCGTGACCGAGGGCGGTCTGGGCTTCACCTGGGCGATAAACAGTGGTGAAAACCGTCTCACGCCGTGGTTCAACGACCCTGTCGAAGATCCTCAAGGCGAACGCCTTTATCTGCGCGATGAGGAAAACGCACGGCTCTGGACGCCGACGCCGCTTCCGGCCGGTGGAGACACGGCATGCCGCATCGATCACGGCCCCGACCGTACGTCCTGGCACCGGCATAGCGAAGGCCTTGAACAGGAGCTCTCCGTCATCGTGCCGACGCACGACACCGTGAAGCTTGTCCGGCTTCGCTTGCGTAATCAGTTGCCGCGTCCGCGCCGGATCACGGCTACCTACTATGCCGAATGGCTGATGGGCGCTGTGCAAGGAGAACAGGCGCCCCTGCGCCGCTCATTCTATGATCCGATCTCGCACGCGATTCTCGGCCAAAATCCCTGGACCGACGAATTTGCCGACCGCATCTCCTTTCTTGCTTCGACACTTCCGGTCCACACGCTCACCACCTCACGCTACGATTTTCACGGCGATGACGCCGACCCCACCAGTCCCCTCGGACTTCTGAACTGGGATCTTGGTCACCGGCAGCATGCTGCCGGTGACGACTGCTGCGCCGCCCTGCAGGTCCATCTTGATATCCCGGCTGAAGGAACCGCAGAAGTTTGCTTTGTGCTGGGGCAGGGCGACGACCTGGATCACGCGCGTGACCTTGTCCGTCGCTGGCAGGACCCATCGGCCTTCGAGACCGCGGCGCGGGAGTGTGCCGGTTTCTGGAAGGACAGGCTGGACGCGGTGCAGGTCAAGACGCCCGATCCCGCCTTTGACCTGATGGTCAACCGGTGGTTGCCGCACCAGTCGCTCAGCGCCCGCATCCGCGCCCGCGCGGGCTTTTATCAGGCGAGCGGCGCTTTCGGTTTTCGCGACCAGCTGCAGGATGTTCTGGCACAGATCCATGTCGATCCGAATGCAACACGGCAGCATATCCTTGCCGCGGCTGCCCATCAGTTCGAGGAAGGCGACGTGCTGCATTGGTGGCATCCGCCATTGGATCGCGGCGTCCGCACGCGCTGCTCGGTCGAAGGCCCATGCTCTACGAAGGGAAACCTCGGGGCCATCGCCTCGGGGGCGGTGGCCGCTCCTGCTCAGGGCAGGGGCTGCGGGGGCAGGTAACGACTGCGACGCCTTTGCTCCACGATGGAGCGGGCCAGGA
>NZ_DATKFP010000214.1:0-8530 GCF_035511395.1 Sphingobium sp. | reverse complement strand
CATTGGGGGTGAAACCGATCTTTGCATTGACGCGCCAATCCTCTGTCCGGGAAAAGTCGCGTGCGCCGCCATCCTCAAGGATCGGTACCTTGGCGGTGAAGTCGTTTGGCAGATCCCAATGGTCGGTGAAGCTGCGGGCATAGCTGGCCTGCGCATACCATTTGTCCTGGCGGGTGCCGACCATGGCGGAGGTGGAATAGCCGGCATAGTCGGTGTCATTGTCGAAATTCACAGTGCCGCGCACGTCGATATCCAGTTCCTTGGTCGGTTTCCGGGTGACGAGGTTGATCGCGCCGCCCATCGCACCGGGGCCGTCGAGCACCGAGGCATAGCCCTTCGCCACCTGCACTTCGGCGATGTCTGTGGTGAGGAAGCGGCCATAGTCGAGCCGGTTGTCGGCAGGCAGGTAGACGCGGATACCGTCGATCGACAGCGGCACCTGGAAGCGATCGAAGCCGCGCACGAAGACCAGCCGTTCATTGCGCGTGCCGCCGCTGTTGCCGGCCGAGACGCCGGGCATCAGATTGACCGCATCGTCGAGCGCGGTGCGGCTGAATGTGTAGATGGCGTCGGACGACAGGGTGGAGGAATCGATCCCGACCCCGTCAAAGCGCGGCGCAGTGACGATGATCTGGCCGAGCGAGAAGCGGTCGCTGGCCTCGGGCGGCGCATCCTGCGCATGAGCGGTGGAAGCCAGCATGGAGCCTGCGCTCAGCAGGCAGGTCAAGGCGATGCGCATATGAATTTTCCCCCTTTTGCGGTCGTTCGACTCACTATATCCGGCGATATATAGTTTTGCCCTCGGGAGGAAAGCCCTCATGCTCCGATCGTTGCCCTTGCTGCTCGCGCCTTTTGCCCTGATGGCAGGGAGCGGCAGCGCCTCCGCGCAAATGTCGGACATGCCGGCGGCTGCCTGTGATGCGCCTGCCGAACTGCCGGCCGTGCTGGCATCCTGGCGACAAGCCACGCCGTTGCAGGCCGTTGGCACGCGCAAGGCACTGGCCACAGCGACGCTGAAGCCGGGACAGGCGGTGGCGATGGCGCTGTTGCCGACCCCGAAGGTTGCCTATCCGCTGCGCCCCGAAAAGCCCGGCGGCAGCGTCAGCTTCGGTGGGCTGGCCCACTTTACCGTCGACGAAGCGGGGACGTGGCGCGTGGCGCTCAGCACTCCGGCCTGGGTCGATGTGGTGAAGGATGGCAAGGCGTCGACCTCCATCGCGCATGGTCATGGCCCGGACTGTTCGGGCATCCGCAAGATGGTCGATTATACGCTGGAGCCGGGCGACTATGTGCTTCAGGTCGCTGCCAACGGATCGGACAAGATGACGTTGCTGGTGACGCCCTTGCCGTGAGACTTTTGCTGTGCGCCGCGGCGTTGCTGCTTGTCGCCGCCATGGGACCGGACTGGCGCTGGGCTCTGCCGCAGGGCGTCGCCGCGCCTGGGGTTCCGATTGATAATGGGATGAGCACGGCCAAGGTCGAGCTGGGCCGGCGGCTTTTCTATGATGCCGACCTGTCGGCTGACGGCACGCTCGCCTGTGCCGGCTGCCATGAGCAGAAGCGCGCCTTTGCCGATGGCAATGCGACGCGGCCGGGCGTCCATGGTGGGGCAGGGCGGCGCAACGTGCCGGGGCTTGCCAATGTCGGCTGGTTCACGAAGCTGACCGTCGCCGATCCCGCGATCACCACATTGGAGGCGCAGGCGCTGGTGCCGCTGTTCGGGGAACGGCCGGTCGAAATGGGCATGAAGGGGCTGGACAGCGAGTTAGCCCGCCGTTTGGGTTCGGATCGCTGCTATCGCCGGATGTGCGCCCGAGCCTTCCCCGAGCGCAAAGGGCGGATCGACACCGCCAGCGTGACGGCGGCGTTGGCCGCATTCGAGCGGACGATGATCTCCTATCGCAGCGCGCATGACCGTGGCGTGCTGTCTTCACTGGCGCAGGAGGGCGCGCGCCTGTTCGATGCGCGGGGCTGCGCTGCGTGTCATGACGGACCCAATTTCAGCGACATGGACTATCATAGACTGGAGCCGGTGCAGGCGCCCGATCCGGGGCTGATCGAGCAGACCGGCCGGGCTGAGGATGCAGGACGCTTCCGCACGCCGTCGCTGCGCAATGTCGTGCTGACCGGACCCTGGTGGCATGACGGCCGCGCCCAGACGCTGGAGGCGGCGATCCGGCGACATCCGGTTGCGGTGGCGGATGCGGACATGCCCGCGCTGCTCGCCTTTCTCGACGGCCTGACCGATCCGGATTTCGTCAGCGATCCCAGCCTGTCGCGCCCGGATCGCGCCTGCGGCAGGCGCCTATGAAGGCGCGCCATCGGGCGTCAGCGGTTCGTCGCGCAGCAGGTCGATCAGGGCCGGCACGGTCGGCTGAGCCGCGCCTGTCGCGGCGGCTTGCATCGCGCGATAACCGGCCAGTATCTTTTCCCCCGTCGGGGTGACATGCGCGCCACGCTCGCGCCCGCCGCCGGGCACGGTGTCGACCAGCTTTTCGCGCCAGCAGCGGTTCATGGCATCGACCAGCAGCCAGGTCCGCCGATAGCTCATGCCCATGGCGCGCCCGGCGGCCGAGATGGAACCATGGGCGCGAATGGCGTCGAGCAGGTCGGCCTTGCCCGGTCCCATGGCGATTTCCGGGCCGCAATAAAGCTGGATCTTGATCTTGAGCGGGGGAGCCATGCGCCCCTGATAGCAGGATCGCGCCGTTACGCCATCAGGCGAGAAGCGCACGGAGGGCGGCGACATCCCGCCCGTCCCGTTCCAGTTCGTCGAGCGTGGCCGTCGCCATCGCGCGATAGGCGGGCGACAGCTCCGGGCAATCCTTCGCCAGCGCAGCCAGATGCGTCGCGACCGTCTGGCCATCGCCCCGCAACAACGGGCCGGACAGGGCAGTAAAGCCTTTCATCAGGCTGTTGTCGGTCGCAGCCCGGACCAGCGGGGCAAGCAGGGCAAGCGGATCGTCCGCGCCCGCCGCTTCCAGCGCATGGCAGGCGCCGGCAATCAGCGTCACCAGATGATTGGCCGCATGGCAGAGCGCGGCATGGTACAGCGCGCGATGCGCCTCGCTGATGTCCACAGCGACTCCGCCTAGCAGCTCGACGAGCCGATGCGCGCCTTGCGTCGCCTCCACGCTCGATCCGGTGACGGCGAAGCGCGCACCGGCCATGCGCCGCACTTCGGTCGACGCGTCGCCGGTGAAAGTCATGGCGGGGTGGATGGCGGCGGTGTCCGCGCCTTTGACACGCAGCGGCTCCAGCAGGGATACGCCGCTGCGCCCGCTGACATGGAAGAGGAGGGGAGGGGGGCTGCCCATGGGATCATCGGCCAGTTCGGCGACGACTGTGCCGATGGCGTCGTCCGACACGGCGATCGCGATAAGGTCGCAGTTCTGCGCGACCGCCGACAGGTTTTCCGCCCGAGTCGCGTGACCGATGTCCGCTGCAATGGCCTGAAGCGTGGCAGGTGTCCGACCCCATAGCAGCAGGGGATCGACCGAATGGGGCGCTAGCGCCAGTGCCAGTGCGCGGGCGACGCGTCCTGTGCCGATGATGCCGACCCGACGATAGGGAATATTGCTCATAAGCTCGGCTCTACTGCCGTATCGCGGGTCGCGAAACGGATCGAGATGCGCGTACCCGGCCCACCATTGGCAATTTCGACACTGGCGCCCATGCGCGAGGCGGCCGACTGCACGATGGCGAGGCCAAGGCCGGTTCCTTCCGCGCCGTTGGGACCGACCGCGCGGAAGAAGCGCTCGAAGACCCGGCCATGATGTTCGGGAGCGATGCCCGGCCCATCGTCGCCAACGGTCAGCAATATATGCTCCGCCTCCCGCGTCAGGATGACCGTGACCGTCCCGCCGCGCCGATTGTAACGGATGCCATTGTCGATCAGGTTGGCGATGATCTCGAACACCAGAGTTCGGTGCGCCTGCACCCGGTAGCTTTCGCCATCTTCCGCATCGAGGTTGAGTTCGACCTCAGCCTGGATCGCCTGGTTGATCAGGCGGCCGATCACGGCGCTGCTGACCTCCTTCAGGTCGACCGCCTCCAGCGGCGGGGACACGCCGCCTTCCTCGGCGCGGGCAAGCGCGAGCAACTGCGTCACCAGTCGTTCCAGCCGCTGAACGGCATCGGCAATCTCGTCCAGCGCGGCGGACGATCCGCGCCGCGCCAGTTCGACCTGCACCTTCAGCACTGACAGCGGAGTGCGCATCTGGTGGGATGCGTCGGCTGTAAACCGGCGCACGCCGCCGGTCGCCTTGTCGAGCTGCGCCAGCAGATGGTCGAATGCGGTGGCGAGCGGGTGCAACTCATTGGGTAATGGCCCGGCGTCGAGCGGGGAAAAATCCGGTCGTGCGCTCCCGTCGCGCGCTTCCACGGTGCGGCGCAGGCGGGCGAGGGGGCGCAGACTCCACCCCAGCGCCGGGCGCAGCAGCAGCACCGCGACACCCACCAGCGCGACTTCGCCCAGCAGCAGCGCGAAGATCAGCCGCTCGGCCAGCGCCTTGCGATTATCCAGCGTTTCGGCCACCTGAATGATGACCGGCTGGGCTATCCGGGGCAGCATCCGCTTCACTTCGGCGATGCGGATGCCCTGGTCCCGATACCGGGCGAAGCGGTATCGCGGCTGGTCGACCGTCATCGTCGCCGGATCGGGCGCGGGCAGGTCGGCATAGCCGGTCAGCAGTTCGCGCCCCACGGCGATGCGATAATAGACATTGTCGCGCTCGCTATTCTCCAGCATGCCAAAGGCGGCAGGCGGCAGGTCCAGCGTCACCTCTCCGCGCTCCACCTGCACCGTTTCGGCGATCGCGCCCAGCGCGCCGCCCAGCACCCGGTCGTTGGTCCGCCGCACCACGTCGGAAATCAGCGTCGCCCCGCCGACGCCGATAATCGCCGCCGCGCCCAGCAACGGCCCCAGCATCGCCGCGAGCAGTCGGGTCCGCAGCGCAATGGCCCTCGCTCGATCGGGGGCCTTACCCGGCATCGAGCATGTAGCCGACGCCCCGCACCGTGCGGATGCCCGGCCCATCGGGCGCCAGCTTGCCGCGCAGGCGCGTCACATGCACCTCGATCGCATTGCCGCCGACCGGCTCGTCAAAGCCGAACACCTCGCCGATCAGCAGTTCGCGCGGCACCACCTGCCCGGCGCGCGTCGCCAGCGATTCAAGTACCGCCATTTCGCGCCGTCGCAGGTCGAGCGGTCGGCCCGCCACATCCGCCGTTCCGGTGGACCGGTTGATGGTGAGCATACCGACGCTGAGTTCGGGCGTCGGATCGCCGCCGCGCCGCCGCCCCAGCGCACGCACTCGCGCTTCCAGTTCCTCGGGATCAAAAGGCTTGCGCAGATAATCGTCCGCGCCCAGGTCCAGCCCGCGCACCCGGTCGTCCAGCGCGTCGCGCGCCGTCAGCATCAGCACGGGCACCTTTTCGCCGCGGCGCCGCAATTCGGCCAGCACGGCAAAACCGTCCATGTCGGGCAGGCCGACGTCCAGAATCACGAGCGCATAGGGTTCGCTGCCGACGACCGAAAGGGCGTCTTCCCCGGTCGCGACATGATCCACCGCATGGCCGCCCGCGCGAAGCAGGGCGGAAATGCTGCGCGCCAGCGCGGCGTCATCCTCGATCATCAAAATCCGAATAGGGCACCTGATGCTGAAAGGTTGATGACAGCTTGGCTTCGTAACTGATCCTCACATCTTATCCGGCGACAGAAACGGAAGGCGAGGAGCAGGGTTCGTGCGACGGGTTATTCAGATAGTTTCGCTCTTGGCAAGTCTGGCCGTGCCGGCTGCCATCGCGAGAGCGGAACGGCCGGCGGGCTATCCGCGCTCCTACGATCAACTGATCGCCGACGCGCGGGCGGAGCGGCAGGTGATCGTCTACGCCAATGCCGACACGTCGGAAATGGCGCCGGTCATCATCGCCTTCCAGCGCCGTTATCCCGGTGTCACCGTCCGTTATGCCGACCTTGGCTCCAACGAAATGTATCGTCGCTTCGTCGCCGAATCGCGGGCGCGCAAGCCTTCGGCCGATCTCGTCTGGTCTTCGGCGATGGACCAGCAGGTGAAGCTGATCAACGATGGCTTCGCCCAGGCCTATGCCAGCCCCGAAAAACCGGCGCTGCCGCCCTCGGCCGTCTGGAAGAATATGGGCTTCGGCGTCACCGCCGAACCGATCGCCTATGTTTACAACAAGAAAGCGATCCCCAATCCCCCGCGCAGCCACGCCGCGCTGGAGGCGCTGCTGCGCAAGGACCGCAAGGCATTGACGGGCAAGGTCGCGACCTTCGATCCCGCCCGTTCCAACACCGGTTATCTCTATCTGACGCAGGATTATGCGATCACCGGCGACACGCGCTCGCTGGTGGAGGCGATGGCGGCCACACGTCCGCAATTGTCCATCACCACCGAACCGATGCTGCGTGGCGTCGCCGAAGGCAAGCTGTCGATCGCCTATAATGTTATCGGTTCCTATGCGGTGGAGCGCGCGCGCCGCGACCCGCGCATCGGCGTCATCTTCCCGCAGGATTACACCATCGTGATGTCGCGCATCGCCTTCATCGCGCGGGAGGCGCGGCATCCCGCGGCTGCCAAGCTCTTCCTCGACTTCCTGCTGTCGCGTCAGGGCCAGTCCCTGCTCGCCCAGCATAGCCTCTGGCCGGTCCGCACCGACATTCGTGGCCGCCGGCTTCCCGCTGCCCAGGCCCGCCCGGTGCGCGTCGGCCCGCAGCTTCTCGCCAATCTCGATCGCCTGAAACAGCAGCGCTTCCTGCGCGACTGGAACGCGATCCTCGCCTCTGGAGCCAAGTAACATGACGTCCCTGTTATTGCGCGGCGGCTGTGCCGCACTGGCGCTGATCGCCGCCACGCCCGCGCTGGCGCAAGCGCCGAGCGCCGAGGAACTGGTCGCGCTCGTCAAGGCGCAGGCCGCCGAAATTGCTTCGCTGAAAGCGCGCCTCGACAAGCTGGAAGGACAGGGCCTCGCGCAAAATGCTGCACCTGCTCCCGCGCAGCAATCCGGGCAGCAGCCGGCACCGCAGGTCGCCCAGCAGCAGGCGACCCCCCCGCTCGTCATCGCCCCCTTTGCGCCGCAGATCGTGCCGCCCGGTCCCGCCGACCTCGACGTGGCGCAAGCGCGTGCCGTCGCCGCCAACCCGGCGGGCGTGACCACCGAATGGGGGGCGGGCCTGCCCGTCTTCCGCTCGGCTGACGGTGTCTTCACCTACAAGCCGCGCGGCCGCATCCTGGTCGATGTCAGCTCGACCATGGGATCGCGCTATAATGGCCGCAACACCACGACCACCGGGATGCGCGCGCTGCGCCTGGGTCTGGAAGGCGGCGTCGGCCCGCATTTCTTCTACCAGTTCGAGAGCGACTTTTCGGAAAATGAGGTCGACATCGTCACCGCCTTCCTCGGCTGGCGCAACCGGCTGAGCAGCAAGATCGATTACGATATCCGCGCCGGCCACCTGTTCAACGACCGCGCGTTCGAAGGCAGCACCGGGTCGGACTCCACGCCTTTCCTTGAACGCAGCACCGTATCGACGGCCATCATTCCGCAGCGCGGCTTTTACGGCATCGGCATCATGGGCCGCATGTTCGGCCCGAACTGGCACGCCTCGCTTAGCGTGACGGGCGACCGTATCGACGGGGAACAGGCCACCAACGACAGCCGCACCGTGCTGGCGCGCGCCCACTGGAACCCGATCAAGACCGACCGCTCGTTGCTGCATGTCGGCGCCTGGGGCTTTGATGAGGCGTTGTCCGCGGCCGCGACTACGCTGACCCGCAGCACGGTGATCGGCGGCCGCTTCAATGGCGCGGTGCGCGTGGGCACCGGCGAGTTGCTGGGTGGCAAGTCGACCACCGGCTATGGCGTCGAACTGGGCGGCTATACCGGCAGCCTGTGGGTCATGGGTGAAGCGGGCCGCCGCACCGCCCGCCTGACTGGCGACCGCCCCGATTTCGAAAGCAAGGCGTGGAGCCTGTCGACCGGCTTCTTCCTGACCGGCGAACTGCCGCCCTATAACCCTCGTCTCGGCAGCTTCGGCCAGCCCAATGTGTTGAACCCGACCTTCGACGGCGGCAGCGGTGCGATCGAACTGACAGCGCGCTATGAAAATCTGGATTATACCGACCTCGTCCTTGGCGGCGACGGCTGGGCCGGAACGCTGGGCGTGAACTGGTATCTGAACAGCTTCACCCGCCTCCAGTTGAACGCCATCCACTGGCACACCGACAACCGCGCCGGAACCTTCACCGGCAGCGACGACGGCCAGACCGTCAGCGCGCGCGTCGGCGTGACCTTCTGATCTCTCTTATTCCAGCTCAACCAAGGACGCAGCGATGAACCTTGCCCTGCTCGGCTTCCTGATGGTCGCCACCTTCATGACGCTGATCATGACCAAAAAGATGACGCCACTGGTTGCGCTGATCGTCATCCCCTCGCTGTTCGGCGTGATCGCCGGACAGGCCGCCGGCCTTGGCGACATGATGATCGACGGCATCAAGAATCTGGCGCC
>NZ_DATKFP010000213.1:0-8608 GCF_035511395.1 Sphingobium sp. | reverse complement strand
AAGAATCCTCGAAGGCTGTCGGAATCGTCGTGACCATCCGTGTGATCACGACCACTTCTGATATCGACATCGCAACACCGGAGCAGCTTGCACCCGTGCTCCATGCGGCAATTCAGCGCCTTGGGCAGCTCGGGCGGACGGGATCACTCGCGCTCGCCGCACTGGTCGATAGCGAAGACGACGATTACAATCATGGTTCCTTCTGGATCGACAGCATCGCCGAAGGCGTCAGCCACAGCTATTTCGAACGTCGAAAGGGACGTGCGATGTGGAAATTGCGATACTTCGCGAACGCAACCCGCCTGCTGTTCAAGGGCAATATCCGGTGGGTCATCTACCGCAAAGCTTTGCGCGAATGGCCTGTTGCCGTGGCCGGTAAGGACGGCGCCTATCAACTGGATCCCGATTTTTCGGCCCGCTGGTAGCGCCTGCATCCACGGCGCGCGCGCAAGCGCTGGCGCACAGACCGCTTGAAAGACAGGCTTCTCCTTCTTAGATAGTGAATCGAACGATTCGACCAATTCGGTCGAATGGAGGCAGCCATGCAGACCATCACCGCCAATGAAGCCAAGACCCGCTTCGGCGAACTGATCGACCGTGTACAGCGCGAGCCGGTGCGCGTGACCCGCCGCAATCGGGTTGTGGGTGTGATGGTTTCCCCGGAAGACTATGCAGCCATGCGGGCGTTCTACGCGGACAGGCTCGCCAGCACGCTACGCGAAACCGCCAACGAGGCCGCGCAGAAGGGCCTTACCGATAGCGAACTGGAGCGTCTGCTGTCCGATGAAGGGTGACAGGTTCGTTCTCGATACGAATGTCCTCATCAGCGCCGCGCTTTCAGCGGATTCGACCCCCGCAAGGGTGACGCTCTGGGTGATCGCCCATGCCCGGCTGATCTTCGCCGAGGCCACTTTCGAAGAATTCCGTTCCCGTCTTTGGCGTCCGAAATTCGACAGATATCTGACCATCGAGCGTCGAAATCAGATTCTACACGATTTCAGCGCAATCGCCGACTGGGTGGAGCTGAATGACGATGCTCTTCCGGTCAGCAGCCGAGATCCCGATGATGATATGTTCATCCGCGCCGCCATGGCCGGCTCGGCTCGCTGGCTGGTGAGTGGCCACAAGGATTTGCTGGACGTTCAGGGATTGCCGGCGATTACGATCCTGACGCCGGCGGACATGCTGAAGCGGATTTCCGCATAGCTCTGCCGACAAGGCGCTGGCGGCGGTCAGGCTCCTTCGAGCAGCCGCTCTCGTGCGAGATCAAGCGCGTGCGACAATCGCATCGCCACCACCTGATCCTTGGGGCCGGTCAGGCATTCGAGGGCCGCCTCCATCAGCTCGATGGCTTTTTTCAAACCTGGCTTTTCGTTTGTCATGTCTGCTTCTCCGTCCCGTCGCGCTCAGTCGGCGGGCACCCTCCCCGAAGGAGGATGCCGGCCCCTGAGCCGGACGGTAGAAAGACGCGAACAATAGAACGCGCGCCTGATCTTTAGCCGGAGCCTGGACATAATCAGGCAATCCGGCCGCAAGGCATGCGCCGACTCTATTGTTCGGAGTTTCTACTCTCCGGCCCACCACCGGCGGACACGCTCCTCTAAACCAATCGGGCAGCAACTGCCAATCGGTTCCGGGCGAAATTACCGGATGCCGCAGGTGGGGGCAGGATATTCAGCGTGTCGATAGACGCGCCGCTTCGACCGGCCGATACATATCCGCGCGATCACGCATCAGCTCCGTAAGCCAGACGAGATGGCTCGCCGCGTCCGCCAGCGGCAACGTGGCCACCGCATCGAACAAGCAGCGCTGATAAGGTGAACCGCGATCAAGAATATCGGCAAGGCGCTCGCGAGCGGGGCTATGGAGATCGCTGATCCCGGCATTGGCTTCGCGGGCCGCCTCCAGAAAGGCTTCGGCCAGCTCCTGCGTCTCGTAATATCCGGAATCCAGACCTTCCCCGAGGGCGAGGGCGGCGATCTCGCTGCGCACATCCGCGATGTCGGGATCGTTGACCGCATCGATCAGGGGCAGGCTGAAATCGAACCCGGTGAGATAGTCCGCAATCATGGGAAATCCTTTCTTCCAGGATTGGAACATAGGTCGAACATGTTTACAATCGGAATGATGCCCCGCAATAGGATCGTCGTGATCATATGCTTTTCCTCTTCCGCATGGGCCGCCTCGACCGGCGGATATCCCGCGCCGTGACCGCGGCGGCCGTTCCCCTGCGCCTTCAGGGACGTCTGCGCCGATCCGAGCGCGGTTTCCTCCTCGAGATGGAGGATGGCCACGTCTGGCGCCTCGAGGGCGCGCAGGATTTCCCGCCGCTGGTGGACGCGACCGTCATCGTCGAGGGACGCAAGGCGAGCCCCAGCCTCCTCGACGTTCTCTGGCTCGGGCCGGCGTAGCATCCCCAGAGGCACGCTCTGTTTCCTTCCTCAAGCGTCGCGCTCGCGGCACCGTTGCCGCGGACCTCGGCGAGGACGCCTCGGCCCGCAATCAGCGTCGCACGCGGTCTGTCATCCCACCCTGCGCCGCCTCGCAGGGTCTCGGCGTGCCAGGGCTGGTCCGGGCAAGCAAGGGCTGCCTCCGCCCAAGCTGCGGTAGAAGAAAATGGGCCTGCCGACGGGATTGCCTGATCCAAAGGTGTCGGCAGGCCCATTTTCTTCAACCTCCACTAGGGCGCAGCGCGACGTCCCTTGCTCACCCGGACCAGCCCTGACCCTTGAGCCCCGGCGAAGGCGGCTCCGGATGGGATGACAGACAGGCCCCGTCGCGTCCAACGCTGATCAGGAAGGAATGGCTTCGCCATGCTTTTCTTTGTTCGGGACGCTGCCGCGTCCGTTTTTCTTGGCTCAGGCTCACCAAATAGGATGAAAATCTGTCAAGAAAACAATGGCATATACTCGAAAAGGGGGAGGGGGTATAAGTATAGGTGCGGATGGGGATTGGCCCCGGAAGCATTTTTCAGGAGTATAGGTCATGAATATCGGTGAGTTCAATTTGAAGAAGGGCCGCCTGATTGGTTCGATTGCTACCCGTGCAATCGACCTGCCCAAGCTGGCCTTGCGTCCCGTCGAGAGCGACAACGAACTGGCCCCGGCTTATGAGATCGTCGCGCCCAATGTCGGGGGCCGCGTGGTGCAGATCGGCGCGCTTTGGGAAGCCACGGCCAAGCGGACCGGCGAAGTGTTCCTGCAAGGGAATATCGACGATCCGTCCATGTCCGAACCGCTCCCCATCGCGCTTTTCGGCACGGTCGAGGAAGGCTATCGCGTGGCATGGCGCAGGCAGGACCAGCGCGACGATTTCGGCCCTGCCGTCCGCTCCCCGCGCGACAATGCACCGTCCGGTTCCGGGCGCGGCGATGACTACGGGTTCGGGGACAGCACCGCCGATGCAAACGGCGGATTGTCGAGCCAAGGCGCCGCCGCCGATCTGGACGATGAAGTCGCGTTCTAGGCGCTGAACCAAGACGGGCCGGGGGAGTGGTGGAACACTTTCCCGGACCCTGACCGATCATCGAGCATCAGGAGCCATACCATGAGCAAGCAATCAGCTAAGGTAGCCGTTAGCACATTCGCCGACCTGCCGGAACTCTACGCCGAAGCCATCGCGACGAACCCGTTGGAAGCATCCTTTGGCGATCCGTTGCCGCTGTCGATCATCGAACCGGGCGACGAGCCGGGGGAATATGAGATGCCCGAACCCTTCGCGGCGCAGAAGGTTTGCGGCGAACTCATGACTTCGCTGCATGGCCTGCTGCACGACACGCGGCTTGACCCGCTCGCCCCGCAAATCGCTTGGGGTATCGTCAACAGCTTCCATTTCGTTGCGGGAACGCTGGAGCGTCAGGAGGATCGGCTTGCCGACAAGATCCGCGACATGACCCGGCGCATGGAACCGGGGGAGGTGTTCAACAAAGACCTTGAGGATACCCAGTTGCTTTGCCAGTCGCTCACCGAACAGCGCGCCGCTATCGAGGCGATGCGGGATTATGCCGCCGCGCTGTATCGCGCTTGCTGGCGCAAGGCATGGGCACCGACCAAGGGCAGCAAGGCTTCATCCGTCACCACCGCAAGCTATGTGAACGCGTTGGATTTCTTGCAGGAGCGCGCCCTTGCCAAGCGCGAGAAGCACCAGCCGCAAGGCCCTGTCGTCATCCTGTCCGGCCCCGCCATGTGGGAGGAATGGGAGCCGCTTTGGGCCAAGCTGGACGAGATCAAGGCGCGCGTGCCGCATATGACGCTTGTCACCACCGGGCAGCGCAAGGGCGTTGACGCCATCGCGGCGGCATGGGCGGCAAGGCAGGGCGTGCCCGTCGTCGCGTTCGGCCTCTACGGGGGAGGGAAGAAGCCCGCCTTCACCCGCAACAAGAAGCTGGCCGAGCTTGGCGCGGTGGAAGCCGTCCTTTGCGAGGGATCGGGCATTCAGGCCAATCTCTACCAGACCTTGCGCAAACAGGGCGTTCCCATTCACGCCTTCCGCAAGCCCAAGGATGCCCCTGCATCCCGCAAGCCGCAGGACGGCGAAGGCGATACATTCAGGCGCGCACGGCGCAGCGCCTGACAGCAGACAGCGCGGCGCTTCCCCCAAAGCGCCGCGCCGCTGACAGGACAACAGACCGGCCAAGGCTGGCGCGCATCCTTGCGCGCTGGCCTTTTGTCGTGCCGCCGGCCGCCGCCGCGCCTGACGGCGCGGCGGCGGGGAAGAAAAGGGAAGGGCCGACAGCTTCATGCCCCCGCCAAGGGCGTGGACGTGGCACCATCATTCCCCCTTGCGGGCGCCGGCGCGGCTGGCGCTTTCCCCGAACGGGAGACCTCGGGCGCGACCGACGCCCCCTTGAGCGCCGCCAGCGCACCCGCGCCGCCCAGCCGCAGCACATGGCCCAGCACGTCCCGGAACTCGCGTTCCGTCAGTTGCTCGATCGGCAGCGCTGTCACGATTGCCGCATAGCGATCGCGCAGCTTCTGGCGCGTGGCGGCAATCTCGCCCGCAATGCGTTTCTCGCGCGCTTCCAGATCAGCGAGCTTATCGCGTTCAGACATTTTCGGCATGACCAGTTTCCTTGTTCAGGCTGGCCCGCTCGTCACGCGATCCTTGTCGCACAGGCGCACCCGCGCCACAAGCGACCCCACCGCATAGCGCGACCTATCTCCCCACATCGACCACCACCGCAATGGGTGCGCCCGGCAGCGGTAGGGATGACGCAGCAACTCCGTTGCTGCGGGCAAGCGACGCACGCGCTTCGCGGTTTGTAATGCACCGTACGCACGGGTGCTGTGGCCTGAAACTGCCCTATAATCAATGGTTTCCGTTGGCAGACGCGTCAGCCAGATTTCACGTTATTTGGCTGACGCGTCTGCCGCCTCAGTACTATTGCCCGAAAAAGCCCCGCAATTCCGTCGTTTCCGGCTGGCAGACACGTCCGCCACGCTGATTTTATTGTGATCGTCGCTTGTCTGCGCTATAGTTGCTGTGCGTCGTGACCTCCTTGTCGAAGCTCCAGTCGGAGCATCACCTTGGCAAGGGTCACAATCCGGATCGACGATGCCCTTTACGAGCGGCTGCAGCGCCGTGCCCGTAAAGTCGGCGTCAGCGTCGCCGAACTCCTCCGCCCCGCGATCGACCAGACCGCCGATCCCCGCGGCGGCTACGTCTACACGACGCAGGACGAAATCCTCTCCTGCGTCCTGCAGACGCTCTCTATCCTCGCGGCATCGGTGCGACGCCGGTCGCCCGAGACGCTCGAACAGGGCATGGCCGACGCCAGGGCGCTGCTCCTCGAAAAGGGGCTGCTCTCACCGGACGAACAGCCATGACCCGGCGCGCGGATCCCCACCTCACGGACACATGCCCGGCCTCGCGTTCCCCCTCGGCGGGCTTCCCGTCCGGCCGCGCGATTGCCTGCGATTATTCCCTGCCGGTCAGGGCCATCCCAAATCGGGGGGCATGCCGTAGCGCACCGCCAGCCGTTCGGGGGAGGGGCCGGCCATGAGCATCTTCCGCAACGACACGTTGGGGAGCTGGACGCGGGGCGGGCAGGCGATCGTCCACAATGTCCGCATGACCACCCAGGTCTTTTTCCAGACCGTGCTGGCCGGGCTGATCCTCTGGTTGATGGGGACCGGCTGGTATGCGTTCGAAAAGTCGACCGACTATCAGCGCTTCGTCCTCGCCAAGCTGGTGGAGGCGACCATCAAGGCGGATGCGGCGCCGGGGACCAATGACCCGGTGCTGTTCCGCACCCCCGACGGGCGCCAATACTGGACCTCGGCCGACACCCTCGCCGACTCCGGTGTCGCGAAGCAGGCGCTCCACAAGCTCGAAAAGGACCTCATCCACGGGGCGGCCATTGCCGGTGTGGTCGCCCTCTTCGGACTGGTCAGTGCCTGGTTCTATTTTACCCGAACCGGGAAGGGGCTCGGCTCCAACGAATATCTGCGCGGCGCCCGCTTCGGGACGGCCTCGGAAGTGCGGCGCGCGCTCCGAGGGCAGAAGAAGGGGGCGCTCACAATCGGCGGCGTCGCCGTGCCGGAAGCCTTCGAGCCCGAACATATCCTGCTGGTCGGCGCGCCCGGCACGGGCAAGACCAACCTCATCACCACCATGCTCGAAGGCATCCGCAAGCAGGGTAAGCGGGCGATCGTCTATGACACGGCCGGGAGCTTCGTCGAGAAATTCTATCGCCCCGGCAGGGACATCCTGCTCAACCCGCTCGACAAGCGCACCGACATCTGGAGTCCCTGGGTCGATGTTCCGCGGGAGTATCATTACGACCAGATCGCGGAATCCACGATCCCCGACAAACATGGCGATCCGTTCTGGAGCAAGGCCGCGCGCGGCACGCTGGTCGCGGTCCTGCGCAAGCTCGCGCGGCAGAAGCACACGCTCATCTCGGTCCTGCTTGATCGGGTGCTGCGTTCCCCGCTCGCCGATCTTGCCGCCTATGTGAAGGGCACCGATGCCGCCGCTTTCATCTCCGCCGAGGGGGAGCGCACCTCGGCCGGCGTCCAGGCCGAGCTTGCCTCGGTCATGCGCAGCTTCGCCTATCTCGACGATACCGAGGACGGCTTCTCGATCCGGCGTTGGGTCGAGGACGAGAAGGACGACAGCTGGCTGTTCGTCACCGTCAAGGCCGACCAGCTTCCTTCGCTGCGCCCCCTGATCACGGTCTGGCTCGACATCGCGATCAGCGCGATCATGAGCCTCACGCCCGACCGCGACCGGCGGCTCTATTGCGTCATTGACGAATTGCCGACGCTCCAGAAGCTCCCCAGCCTATCCGACTTCCTCGCCCGTGCGCGCAAATATGGCGGCTGCGGCATATTGGGGTTCCAGTCCTATCCCCAGCTGACCGCGACCTACGGCAAGGAGGATGCGGCGGCCATCACCGGCTACTGCTCGACCTGGGTCGCGCTCCGGGCGAACGATAGCGACACCTCGGAACTTATCTCCAAAAACCTTGGCCGGGTCGAGCAGGTCGAAGCCAACGAGGGGATGAGCTACGGCGTCAATGACATGCGCGACGGGGTGAACCTCAGTCGCATGCAGGTGACCCGCCCGCTGGTTCTGGACACCGAGGTCACCCATCTGCCGAACCTTTCGGGTTTCCTCCGTTTCGGGCGCAATCTCCCCGTCGTCCGTTTCACCGATCGCTTCAATCCGCTGCCTTCGATCGCGGCCGCGTTCGTTGAACGCACCGAGCCCCCCAAAAGGCTGCCGCTCGGCAAGGCCATCATCTCCCAGGCGTGGGCAGAGCGCCGCGCGCGCCAGGCGCGGGAGGAGGCCGCGAGGCGAGGGCAGGGTCCGGGACATCCGGACACGCCGCCGTCTCCCGGAACGGGGCAAGGCGATCTTTTTACCGGCGAGGCCAATCCCCCGCCGGCGCGGGAGCCGACCCAGGAGCCGCCCAGCCTGCCGGATCCCCAGGACGCCGTGCCGCAGGATGAGGTGTTCGGACCCACCGACCACAGCGATTCCGGCATGACGGACGAGGGAGCGCCGATCGACGATCATCCCGACGAGGAGAACAGGGTTGCCACCCCCATCCCCTTGTTGGGGGCGACGCGCGGCACGATCCGTGTGCGGCTCGACAGCCATGGCCGTTCCGAAGGCCCGCGTGAGAAGGCGAAGCCGGCATGATCCATCCTCGCCGCCTCAAGGGGACACCCGCCAATATCGGCCGCTACTATACAATCGGCGACTATTATACCAAGGGCGGCAACGAACCCTCCGAATGGGGCGGCAAGCTCGCCGCCAGCCTCGGCCTGTCCGGGCCTGTCGACCCCAAGCAGTTCGAGGAACTGCTCGCCGGCAAGGTCGGCGACCAGCAGCTCGGTCGCCGGCGCAAGGAAGGCATCCAGCATCATCCCAGCTGGGATTTCACGATCAGCGCGCCCAAGTCGATCTCGATCCTGGCGCTGGTCACGGGCGACGAGCGCATCCTTGCCGCGCACGAGCGGGCGGTCGGGGTTGCGCTTGCCTATGCCGAGGAACATGCCGAGCTGCGCCGCCGGGTGGACGGCGAGATCGTCCACGAGACGACGGGCCGGCTGCTGTTCGCGCGTTTCACCGAATATGCCAGCCGCGAGCACGACCCGCA
>NZ_DATKFP010000212.1:0-13157 GCF_035511395.1 Sphingobium sp. | reverse complement strand
TCTCGACGCCCCTGTCCGACGTCTACATGTTCACGATCGAAGGGCCGCTGTCTCTCCAGCAGAAACGCGAACTGCTCGACTGGACGATCCGCCCGGCGCTGCGCACAGTGCCCGGCGTCGCGGACGTGAACGCGCTGGGCGGCTATGTTCGTACCTTCGAGGTCCGGCCTGATCCGGTGGCGCTGGCGAGCGCGAAGCTCTCGATCTCCGATCTGCGCACCGCGATCGAAAGCGGCAATCGCAATGACGGCGCGGGGCGCCTGACCGATGGCGAGGAATCGCTGATCGTCCGGGCCGTGGGCGCGATCCGCAGCGTGGAGGATCTGCAAACGCTGGTCATCGCCAGCCGGGACGGCCGCATCGTCCGCCTGGGCGACGTCGCCACAGTCGGCACCGGCAGCCTCACCCGCTATGGGGCGGTGACGCGCGGCGGCAAGGCCGAGGCGGTGGAGGGCCTGGTGATCGCGCTGCGCGGCGCGGATGCGCGGGCGGTGGTCGATGGCGTGCGGACGCGGCTTGCCGGGCTTCAGCACAGCTTGCCCGCAGGCACGCAGATCCATGTCTTCTACGATCGCTCCGATCTGATCGGGCGCGCGGTCGGCACGGTCGAGGAGGCGCTGCTGGAAGCGACCGTGCTGGTCGTCGTGCTGCTGATCCTGTTCCTCGGCGACTGGCGTGCGGCCACGATCGTCGCGGCGACCCTGCCGATGGCCGCGCTCATCACCTTCCTGTTCATGCGCGTCATGGGGCTGTCCGCGAACCTCATGAGCCTCGGCGGGCTCGCCATCGCGATCGGGATGCTGGTCGACGGCGCGGTGGTGGTGGTCGAGAATGTCGTCGAGCGCCTGAGCCATGCCCAGGGCGAGGACACGCCCCGACTCAACCACGTATTCCGCGCAACCAGCGAGGTGATCGTGCCGGTGTCGGCGGGCATCGTCATCATCGCGCTCGTGTTCCTGCCCCTGCTTTCGCTGCAGGGGCTGGAGGGCAAGCTGTTCGCGCCCGTCGCGCTCACCATCGTCTTCGCGCTCGCGGGCTCCCTGCTGCTCGCCCTGACGCTGGTGCCGGTCCTTGCCTCCTTCAGCCTCAGGAGCGGCCATCATGGTGAGCCATGGATCATGCGGCAGATCGGCCCGCGCTACCAGGCGCTGCTCGACGCGGCGTTCGCGCACAAGAAGCTGGTCTATGGTCTCTCCGCCACCGGGCTGGTGCTGGCGGGCCTCGCTTATGGCGCGGCCGGGAAGACCTTCATGCCGACGATGGACGAAGGCTCGGTGATCGTGCAGCTTACCAAGCTGCCCTCGATCAGCCTGGACCAATCGGTGGCCGGCGACATGGCGGTGCAGCGCGCGCTCCGCACCGTGCCGGAGGTGGAGGACGTGATCGCCCGCGTCGGCTCCGACGAGATCGGTCTCGATCCGATGGGACCGAACGAGACCGACAGCTTCGTCCAGTTGAAGCCGCGCTCGCAATGGCGCGGGGACAAGGATTTCGTCGTCGGGGAAATGCGCAAGGCGCTGGACGGCCTGCCCGGTATCCAATCGAGTTTCACCCAGCCGATCGAGATGCGCGTCTCGGAGATGCTCACCGGCGCGCGCGGCGATCTAGCGGTCAAGATTTTCGGGCCTGACACCGCAACGCTCGCCGAGCTCGCGGGTCGGATCCAGGATATCCTGTCCGGCATCCACGGCTCATCGGAGGTCCTGACGGTCGCCAACGACAATGTGGACTATCTCCAACTCGACATCGACCGCGCGGCGGCGGGGCGGTTCGGGATGCCGGTCGACCAGTTCCAGGACGCGCTGCGCGCACAGGTCGAGGGCGTGCGGTCCGGGGTCGTGGCCGAAGGTCAGAAACGCATTCCGATCGTCATTCGCGGTGACGACGGCATCCGGAGCGATCCGGCCCGTTTCGCCGACCTGCAATTGCGCACGCCCGATGGCACGCTGGCGCGTGTCAGCGACATGGCGCGGGTGGAGCGCACGCAGGGACCGGTGAAGCTCGATCACGAGAACGGCTCGCGCTTCGCGCTGGTGCAGGCCTTCGTCTCCGGCCGCGATCTGGTCGGCTATGTCGATGAGGCGAAGGCGCAGGTCACCGCCAAGGTACGGCTACCGGCAGGCTACAGCATCGTCTGGGGCGGTCAGTTCGAGAACCAGCAGCGCGCATCGGCCCGGCTGATGATGGTGGTGCCCGTAGCGCTGGTGTTGATCTTCCTCGTCCTGCTGGCGGCGCTGCGCTCATTGCGCGCCGCGCTGCTGATCCTCTCCAACATCCCCTTCGCGATGGTCGGCGGGCTGATCTCGCTGTGGCTGTCGGGCGAGTATCTCTCGGTCCCGGCGTCGGTGGGGTTCATCGCCCTGCTCGGCATCGCCGTGCTCAATGGGTTGGTGCTGGTGGCCTATTTCCGCCAGTTGCGCGCCGACGGGGTGGGTATGGCCGAGACCGTGCGCCTGGGCGCGCAGCGTCGGCTGCGACCGGTGCTGATGACTGCCGGCATCACGGCCTTCGGCCTCGTCCCCCTGCTGTTCGCCAGCGGGCCGGGGTCCGAGATCCAGCGGCCGCTCGCGATCGTGGTGATCGGCGGCCTCATTACCTCCACTTTGCTGACGCTGGTCCTACTGCCGATCCTGTTCGAGCGCTTCGGGGAAAGCGCCGGGGAGGCCGCTAATGCCTGACCTGCTGTTCACCCTCCATTGCGCCACCCGCGATACCGAGCTTCTCGTGGACGCGATCCGCGCCGTCTCCCCCACGCCAATCCATGTCCGCGGGGAAGCTGTGCGAGGTCGCGATTTTGGCGATGCGGGAACCGCCGAGCGCGTGTCGGGCGAATTGAAGCGTTCGACGCTCGAACTGATCGTGAGCGCAGACGCGGTGCCCGACCTGCTCCGCACCGTAAAAGACGCGCGGCGCGATCTGCCGGTCCGGTGGCGCACGACGCCCCTGCTCGATCATGGAAGGATCGCCTGATGCGGATCGTACTCGCCGCTCTCGGCCTTCTGACGGCCGCGCCTGCCCTGGCCCAGCATACCGATCTGCCGCCTGCCGACAAGGTCAACGAAGCGCTCGACAATCACCCCAGCGTCGCCGCCGCAATTGCGCGCGTCGAAGCCGCACGGGCACGCGGCGATATGCTGCGCAAAGGCCCCCACGAAGTGACGGTGAGCGGCAGCTACATTCGCCGAACCGTCGATCGCGAAGGCGGGTTCGACGAATTCGATACGACAATCAGCCGCCCATTCCGCCTGCCGGGCAAGGCCGCGCTCGACCGCGAAGCCGGTGCGCTCGGCATTGAGGTCGCGGAAAACCAGATGGAGGATGTCCGCCATCAAACCGCGCTGCTGCTGGCCGGCTATTGGCACGACTGGCTCACTGCGGGAAGCCATTATCGCAACGATCTCGACAGCGTCCGCGGGCTGGAGGAGGCAATCGCCGCCATAAAGCGGCGGGTCACGCTGCGAGACGCCGCCCAACTCGACCTCGACCAGGCGCAGGCGGCGCTGGCTCAGGCGCGCGCGCAGGCCGCATCGTCACTCTCGCTGCGCGAACAGGCGCGCGTGACCTTCGCAGCGTCCTTTCCGGAAATCCCGCTCCCCTCCGAACCACCAGAACTGGCCGACCCCATGCTGCCCGCCCAGGGGCTGGAAGCGATGCGCGACCTGGTAATCGAGCGCAGTCACGAGATCCGCGCCGCCGACAAGGAAGCGCAGCGTCTGAACGTGACTTCGCGTCGGGTGCGAGCGGATCGCATCGCAGACCCGAGCTTCGGCGTCCGCCTGTTCAGCGAGCGCGGCGGCGCGGAAGCCGGCGCGGGCGTGGTGGCTTTAATCCCGCTCGGCGGTGGCTATCGCAGAGCCGCAGCCGATCAGGCGTCAGCCGAGGCCAATGCCGCGCGCATGGAACTCGCGGCCGTGCAGCGCAGCATCGAGGCGACCGCCAATGCCGACCTTTCCAACGCGCACACCCGGCTCGATGCCTGGCGCAATGCCGACGCTTCGGCGCGCAGCGCCGGCGACGCCGCCGAAAGGACGGTGCGCGGTTACCAACTCGGGCAGATCGACCTCTCCGATATGCTCTATGCCCGCCGGCAGGCCAATGACGCGCGCCGAATGGAAATCGAGGCGCGCTCCGAAGCCGATCGTGCTCTGCTCAAGATCCAGATCGATTCCCACAGCATCTGGGCACCAGATGAAGCGGGGCACGACTAGCTAACATACGGCAAGCAAACATTCTCGACATGAAACGAGCCTGCACTTAGAGGATGCTGCGTGACCGAAGCTCGCAAATTCCTTGTCCGGCACCATTGGCTGTGCGCGCTCCTGCTAGGCGCTGCGCTGCTCGTGAAGGCGTTGGTGCCGGCGGGTTTCATGCCGGTCGTCTCGAATGGCGTGATCCTGGTCCAGCTGTGCTCGGGGCAAGGGCCTCAGAAGATCGCAATCAAGTTGCCGAGCAAAGGCGGCGAGCAGGACCATGACGAGCACAAGAAGGCGGAAGCGCCTTGCGCCTTTACCGGCCTGTCCTCGCCATCGCTCGCGGCCGTCGATGCGCTGCTCCTAGCCGTCGCCCTCGCCTTCATCCTCGCAACGGTTTTTCGGCGTCCAAACCGCATAGTCCTCCGGCGCGGCACCTATCTGCGCCCGCCGGCGATCGGTCCTCCCACCACCTGATTCCTTCGACATTCCCCGTTGATGGGCGCCCCTCGCCGGGGCGCCGCATGTGAATCAGGATTCCGACATGACGATTATGCTTGATTCCGCGCATTGCGCGGCAACCACCATGCCTGCCTTCGCTCGCTCCACCAGCAAGCAACCAACTTTCAAGGTTCGCCTCGCCGGGAGCTTCGCTTTTCCCGCACTCGTCGCTGTGCTGGCGGGCGCCCCCATCTCGCGAGCCTTCGCCCAGGACGGGACGCCGCTGCCAGAGGTCGACGTTAGCTCGGCGAGCGAGGCGGGGTCGACGGTTTCGGGTGAGCGGCTTTCCCCCTCGCGCCTGCGCGACCTTCAGGTCGGCTCGAGCGATACCGCAGCGATCCTGCAAAGCGTACCCGGCGTCAGCGGCTATGGGGCCGGGGGCTTCTCGACCTTGCCGGTGATCCGGGGCCTTGAAGCGCAGCGCTTGACCGTGCTGGTCGACGGCGTGGCGATTGCCTCGGCCTGTCCGAACGATATGAATCCGCCCCTGTCCTACACCGATCCGCAAACCGTGAGCGCGATCGACGTCATTACCGGCGTTTCGCCAGTCAGCTATGGCGGCGACAGCATCGGCGGGATCATTCGCGTCGAGAGCGCTCCGCCCCGCTTTGCGAAACAGGGCGAAACGCTGCTGACCGGCGAAGCATCGGCCTTCTATCGAAGCAATGGCGACGGGTTCGGCGGCGCGCTGTCCGTGACGGCCGCAAGCGACAGGCTCAGCCTGACCTATAGCGGCTCCTATACCCAGGCCGGCAATTTCAAGGGCGGCGGCTCGCTGGGGGGCGTGCGGTCCAGCGAATATGCCAAGACCGACCACAGCCTCAATCTCGCAGCGCAAGTCAGCAACGGCCTGATCGAGCTGAAAGGCGGCTATCATTTCACGCCCTATGAGGGTTTCCCGAACCAATATATGGACATGACGTCCAACAAATCATGGTTCCTGAACGGCCATTATGCCGGCGTCTTCGATTGGGGCAATCTCGATGTGCGGGCGAGCTGGCGCGACACCGACCACGTCATGAACTTCCTCGCCGACAAGGGCGGGACCGCGACCGGCGGGATGCCGATGAACACGGAGGTCCACAGCGCGAGCTATACCGTCCAGGCGGATATATTGCTCGGCGGCGGCACGCTGCGCCTGGGCAGCGAATTCCAGCATCAATGGCTCAACGACTATTGGCCGCCCGTTGTGGGCAATATGATGATGGGGCCGAATGCGTTCATCAACGTCAACGGGGCCAAGCGCGATCGGCTCGGCACCTTCCTCGAGTGGGAAACGCGCTGGGATAGCGGTTTCTCCCTCATCGCCGGCATCCGTAACGATCAGGTCTGGATGAACACCGGCAAGGTCGCGCCCTATGGCACCGGCATGATGCAGATGGCCGATGTCATGGCGGCAGCGGCGTTCAACAAGGCCGACCGCAAGCGCCACGACAGCAATTGGAGCGGCAGCCTGCTGGTCCGCTACGCGCTTTCGGACGGGGCGGATATCGAGATCGGCTATGCCCGCAAGGTTCGCTCGCCCAATATCTACGAGCGCTATAGCTGGGGCCGGGGCAGCATGGCGAGCCGCATGATCGGGTGGTTCGGCGACGGGAACGGCTATGTCGGCAACCTCGACCTTCGCCCCGAAAAGGCCGATACGCTGAGCGCCGCCCTGGCCATTTCCGGAGGCGGCAAGGATGGCTGGTCGTTCAAGATCGCGCCCTATTACACCCATGTCGACGAATATATCGACGCCGTTAAGCTGGCGGACTTCACCGACATGATGGGCAGTCCGACCGGGTTCGTTCAATTGCAGTTCGCCAACCAGAAGGCAGAGATCTACGGCATCGACATATCGGGCGCCGTGCCGCTATGGTCATCGTCGTCGGCCGGCACCGCGCGTCTGACCGCGCGCGCGAGCTGGCTGCACGGCCAGAATCTGACCGACCACGCACCGCTCTATCACCAGATGCCGTTCAATGCGGCGCTGAGCCTCGAGCATCGGATCGGCGGCCTCGAAACCCGGATTGACCTCGACATCGTGACGGAAAAGGATCGCGCCGATCCGACCCGCAACGAACCGCGGACGGGCAGCTACGCGCTGCTCAATGTCCAGCTCGCCTATCGCATCGACAAGGTTCGCCTGACGCTCGGCGCCGACAATCTGTTCGACAAGGCCTATTATGCTCCGCTTAGCGGCATGTCGCTCGGCGATCTGAAGGCGACCGGCGTGCGCCGCCCGGTTCCGGGCCGGGGGCGATCGGTCAACGCCGGGATCACGATTGCGTTTTGAGCGCCCATGCTCCCGAACTCGCACGACATGAACGAGGAGCCGAGGGCAGGCTATGGCCAGCCCTCGGCCTGGTCGCAGCGCCTGGGCGCGGGCCTTGCCGCCGCGTCATGCTGCCTGCTGGTGCTAGTGGCGCTCAATGCCAATCTATCGGGACGGCTGCGAATGACGCAGCCTGTGCAGGTGAGCCGCTTCCGGTTGTTTACCCCGTCGCCACCGTCACCACCGCCTTCAACGTTGTCGCGATCGCGGACAGACGAGGCCCGCCTATCGCCGGAGCGGCGCCCTGCGCACCCGCCTGAGCTGGCTACGACGGGAGAAAGAGGCGGACCAGCTTCGTCGCCTATACCCGCTGCTCCAGCAATCGCCTCTCCGTTCGCTGTCGCGCCGGTAAGCAGACCGCCCGCGCCGGAACCCGAGGTCGCGCCGCCGCAAGCCCAGGATGATAAGAAACAGTCCGCGCTTGCGGCCTATCAGCGCCAGCTCTGGGCGCGAATAGCCGCGCGCAAGCCCGCGGGGATCCACCTCGACGGGGTCGCAACGGTCCGCTTCATCGTCGGGGCTGACGGCGCGCTGATTGCCGTCGAGCTGGCCGGCAGCAGCGGGAATGCCGCGCTCGATCGCCTGGCGCTCCGCACGGTGCGCAATGCTGCTCCTTTTCCAACACCGCCTATGGGCGTGGAAAGCGAGCAGTTGGTCTTTACGATACCATTCAGCTTTCATTGAGGCCGCATGGCGGACGAGGATGGCTCGATCGTCAATAGGGCGACGCGCACACGTTCCAGAAACAAAACACGGTGATCGTCGCGAGCCTTGATGGGAGCCTGCGCCTCATCGACAAGAGCCTGTCCGGCACGTTGCCCATGCGTCTCGATCAGTGCGAGCGCCGCCGCTATTTCCTCGGAATTGGCAGCGTCACCATCGGATGAACCTTTCCCCGGAAGCCGAAGCGATAGCTTCTTGCGCGCCATATTATCACCCTTTTCTTGAATGCTCTCAGGCCCGTGCGCTCACCAGCCAGGCCTTCGCCCCCATATGAACGCCATTCTCATCGCAATGGCGCTCGAACAGCTCGACAAGATGCTGGTGAATGGCCTTGCGTACCTCTGCCCCGTTCTGTCGAACAAGATCGCCGATCTGCATCCCCTCAAGCACGAAGCGAGCGGCGCTCTCGGGATCACTGCCGGGGCCGCCCACGCGCTGCTCACCTGTCCAGGCATCGAATCTGACCTCGCAGAAACCCGCGCTTTGGAGAAGGTCGATCACATAGTCCTGCTCGCCGAGCGCGAATGGTCCCGGCGCGCGCGACTGCGGCGTCGGCAGGTCCATATGCTCCTTGATGATGCCCATGACACTAAGCTGCCACGGATTGTCAGCGATGGGCGCCCAGACAGCGATGTCGAGCCGCCCGCCATCGCGCAACATCCGGCGCAGATTGGCGAAAGCGGGATAAGGCTCAGCGAAGAACATCGAACCGAAGCGCGAGAACAGCCGATCGAACGGCGCTTCTTTCGGCATCGCAGTGGCGGCATCGCCCTGCTCAAAGCGGATATTGGCAAGGCCCGCGCGCTGTGCCCGTTCCCTGGCCATCCCCACCAGATCGGGTGAGATGTCGAGGCCGAGCACAAATCCGGTGTTGCCGACGGCCGTGGCGATCTGCCGCGTGGTCCAGCCACCGCCGCATCCGACATCGACCACCGTTTCGCCGAAGTTGTATGCGGCCTGGGCAAGCAACGCCCTGCCGATCGGCTCGATCATGCTTTCGAAGCGGTCGAGCTGGGCGAGCCAACGCATGCCCGCCTGGCCGGCCCAATCGTGCGCGGCCAAACCTTCCCTGTTCTCCCCAGCATCGTTCATCGATGTATTCCCATCGTCGTTACAAGAATCAGCCCAGGATCGCGGCGGTGCTTTGCCACAGCATGTAGGCGGCAACCGCAAAGATCAGCAGTGCGAATATCGTATTGAGCACCCCCTTGTGCGCCGACAGCCGCCGAGAGAGCGCCGCGCCCACAAGGCCGCCGATGACGCCGCCGGCGATGAACGCCGCAGCAAGCCCCCAATCAACCAGGCCGGAAAGGGCATAGTTGAGCGCGGCAGTCAGACCAAAAGCGGTGACGGCGACCAGCGACGATCCGACGGCGTTGCGCATCGGCATCCCGGTCGAAGCCATCAGTCCCGGCACGATCAGGAAGCCCCCGCCGATGCCGAAGAACCCGGAAAAGAGACCAGTGGCGGCCCCATAACCGATCACCTTGGGCGCATTCTCGCGCCGGCATTGGACATCGGGATTGCCGGGATCGCCCCGGCTTTTTAGCATCAGCCCGCCAACCAGGACCATCAGCAGAGCGAACAGGAACAGCAGCTTCTGTCCATCGAACGCTTTACCGAGTGTCGATCCGGCATAGGCGCCGGCGACACCAGCAGCGGCGAACATGCCGGCGCAACGCCATTTGATCGTCCGCTGGCGCGCGTGGGGAACGAGATTGGCCCCGGCATTGGCGGCGACCGCCAGCGCGCTGGTGCCGATCGCGACATGCGGCGAGGCGACGCCGACCAGATAGACCATGAGCGGGACGGCGAGGATTGAGCCCCCACCGCCCACCAGCCCCAGCGTGAATCCGACGAGCGAGCCCGATCCGGCACCAAGCAGATATTGGATGGGTTCGAGTGCCATGGCCTTACAGCGCGTTTATCGGCAGCTTGAGGTAGCGCATGCCATTGTCTTCCGGCTCGGGCAGGTGGCCGCCGCGCATGTTGACCTGGATGGACGGCAGGATGAGGCGCGGCATCCCGAGCGTCGCATCGCGCGCCTCGCGCATGGCGACGAACTGGTCCTCGCTCACCCCGTCGCGAACATGGACATTATGCTCTCGCTCCTCGCCGACCGACGTTTCCCAGGCATAGGTATCGCGCCCGGGGGCCTTGTAGTCGTGGCAAAGATGAAGGCCGGTCTGATCGGGGAGCGACAGCAGGCGGCGGATCGACCGATAAAGCGTGCGCGCATCGCCGCCCGGGAAGTCAGCGCGGGCCGTGCCGTAGTCGGGCATGAACAGCGTGTCGCCGATGAACGCCGCATCGCCGATCACATAGGTCATGTCGGCGGGCGTATGGCCCGGCACATGCAGCGCGATCGCCTCGATCGAGCCGACCCTGAAACGGTCGCCGTCATCGAACAGCCGGTCGAACTGCGAGCCGTCGCGAGCAAAGCGCGTTCCCTCGTTGAAGATCTTGCCGAAGACCTCCTGCACGGTGAGAATATGGCGACCGATCGCCAGCGTGCCGCCCAGCTTCTCCTGAAGATAGGGCGCGGCCGACAGATGGTCGGCATGGGCGTGCGTCTCCAGCAGCCATTCGACCTCGAGCCCTTCGCTCCGGATATAGTCGATCACCTTGTCGGCCGACGCGAAGGAGGTGCGCCCCGAAGCCGGATCGAAATCGAGCACGCTATCGATGATCGCGGCCTTGGCCGTGGCGGGATCTGAGATGACGTGGGTCACGGTAAACGTGTCCTCGTCGAAGAAGCTGCGGATGACCGCGGGCCGCGCATTACTCGCGGCCTCGACGATGCGGGTGGCTTCACGGATTTGCGGGTCGGCCATGGGCCTTGTCCTTTCCTGTCTGGCCCGGCGTACCGGCTTCGCACTTGGGACGCGAAGCCGGCCCAGCTGCCTCAGAGGGTCTTCTTGCTGAAATACCAATCGGTGTAGTCGTAACCTTCGTCCTTGCGGGCCCTGGCGGCTTCAGCCGTCGCGGGCGGCAGCACGATCACCGGCTCGCCGGGCTGCCAGTTTTCAGGCGTCGCCACCTTGTTGGCGTCGGACGTCTGGAGCGCGGTGAGCAGGCGGACGAATTCATCGACCGAGCGGCCGTTCGACATCGGATAATAGACCATCGCGCGGACAATGCCTTCGGGGTCGATGATGAAGGTGGCGCGAACGGCCGAGGTGTCCGAGGCACCGGGATGGATCATGCCGAAGGCCTTGGCGACGTTCATCGACAGATCGTCGATAATCGGGAACGGGATCTCGACGCCGAACTTCTCCTCGATGCTGCGCATCCAGGCGATGTGCGAATGCACCGAGTCGATGGAGAGGCCCAGCAGTTCGCAGTTGAGCGCCTTGAAGCGGTCGGCGGCCTTGGCGAAGCCCATGAATTCGGTCGTGCAGACCGGCGTGAAGTCGGCGGGGTGGGAAAAGAGAACGAGCCACTTGCCCTTGTAATCGTCGAGCGAGCGTTCGCCGTGGGTCGTCTTGGCCTTGAAGGCAGGCGCGGGTTCGTTGATCCGCGGCATGGAGGGAGTGACCTGGTCTGTCATTTTATCGTCTCCTGTGACTGAGTGAGTGACAGATATTGAATACACATTTCTATTAATCGTGATAACACGATAAATCTAATTCCTTTGATCGGATTTTTCAATCACTTCTGCAATCGGCCGAATTAGGCCGGATTCGCAGCGCACGGGACCAGAGGCGCGAACACGTCAAAGCATCGTTTATGCTAAGTATGGGGTCATCACACCCCGAATCAGGCGGTGACGAGCGCCTGCCTTGTCCAGGCGACGAGTCGCGCACGGTCCATCGCCCCGGCCTGTCGGGCGACCTCGCGGCCACCCCTGAACAGGATCAGCGTCGGAATCGACTGAATGCGGTAGCGCCCGGCAATACCCTGCTCAGCTTCGGTATCGACCTTCAGGAGCCGGACATGCGGCTCCAGCTCCGCAGCGGCCGCCTTGAACGCCGGCGCCATGGCGCGGCAAGGTCCGCACCAACTCGCCCAGAAATCGACGAGAACCGGCAGGCTTCCGCGACCTACATGCCGATCGAATGCCGCCTGGTCGACATCGACCGGCTGTCCCTGGAAAAGCGGCATTCCGCATTTCCCGCAAATTGGCGCCGCGCCGATCTTCGCTGCAGGAACGCGGTTGATGCTCGCGCAAACCGGGCAGGCTACCAGCGGGACATCGGACATGCGCTTCTCTCCTGTGGAACGCCAATACCGCTTAATCGTTTACCCGCATGATGTAACCGTGTAAGGGAGAGGGTTCAAGACTTGCCTCTCTGCAGGAGTGAGAAAGTTGAACTCGAACGCAGACGACAATGCCGTGTGCTCCCCTATCCAGATCGGCGATCCCGCGCCTGATTTCCGCGCCCGCACGACGATGGGCGACATGACCCTGTCCGGCCATCGCGGCCGCTGGGTACTGCTGTTCTCTCATCCCGCCGATTTTACGCCGGTTTGCACCAGTGAATTCGTCGCCCTCTCGCGCGCCAGCGATCGGTTCAAGGCGCTCGGCTGCGACCTGGTCGCGGTGTCGGTCGACAGCCTCTATTCCCATCTCGGATGGATCAGGGCGATCCGCGAGCATTTCGGCGTGACCATCGCTTTCCCGATCGTCGAAGATCCCTCGATGGTGATCGGCCGCGCCTATGGAATGCTCGCGGACAACGCCCCCGACGCGGCCACGCTGCGCTCGACCTTCTTCATCGACCCCGAAGGCATTGTCCGCGCCAAGCTCTGCTATCCAGCCACCATCGGGCGATCGGTGGAGGAGCTGCTTCGAGTCCTGACCGCGCTGCAACGGGTCGACAACGACAACGTAGTGACCCCCGAAGGCTGGCATCCCGGCGATGACGTGCTTCTTCCGCCCTATCAGGACCAGCACGGTGCGCTCGATGCGGCGGGCGATGGCTGCTGGTTCCACCGCACGCAGCCCGACAAGCATGGGAAAACAGGCAAGTGATGACTTTCACCGATACGCAGCTTGAAGAGGCTGCCAGCGTCCTCAAGGCGATCGCCCATGACGTCCGCCTGAAGCTCCTGCGGACGCTCCTCGAACATGGCGAGAAGTCTGTAGGCGAACTCGAAGCCCTCACCGGCATCGGTCAACCGGGCCTGTCCCAACAACTCGCAATTTTGCGCAAGGCGGAACTGGTTCAGACGCGCCGCGATGCGAAACTCGTTTTCTATAGCATCGTATCGGCCAATATGGAGGGAACAGCGGAATTGCTATGCGCTCTAGCGGGAACTCCGATAAATAGAGGAGACACTGCCGCGAAAACAAAGCGACCTTTTCCCCAGGGATCGGTCGCTACCTTCGCCAAGATTTTGTGACGATATTGTCCTGGACGATGTCTACGAAGAAAGTTCTGAACATCATCGCTGCAACGTTAGAGAGCATTTCGAGGCTTGTG
>NZ_DATKFP010000211.1:0-25697 GCF_035511395.1 Sphingobium sp. | reverse complement strand
TCCGCCGACCTCAGCAGCATCGAGCCGGTCCAGCGCGTCATCGACGAGACGCTTGAGAAGCTCGGCGGCCTCGACATCCTGATCAACAATGCCGGCATCATCCGTAGAGCCGACAGCGTCGACTTCACCGAGGAAGACTGGACGCGGTGATCGACACGAACCTGAAAACCACCTTCTTCCTCTGCCAGGCGGCCGGTCGCCACATGCTGGCCCAGGGCAGCGGCAAGATCGTCAATATCGCCTCGCTCCTCTCCTTCCAGGGCGGCATCCGGGTGCCGAGCTACACCGCGTCCAAGAGCGGCGTCGCGGGCCTGACCAAGCTGCTGGCCAACGAGTGGGCGGCCAGGGGCGTCAACGTCAACGCGATCGCGCCGGGCTACATCGCGACCAACAACACCGCTGCCTTGCAGGCCGACGAGACCCGCAACCGCCAGATCCAGGAGCGCATCCCGGCCGGGCGCTGGGGCGATCCCAGCGACATTGGCGGGGCGGCCGTTTTCCTCTCCTCCAGTGCTGCGGGCTATATCCATGGCCATACCCTGGCCGTGGACGGCGGATGGCTCGCACGCTGAACTGAATGCGCCGTGCTCCTGCGGAAGCAGGAGCACATATTGCCGAGAGGAGGGACAAACCCTCCCATCCCCATCAGGAGAGGAGGACCAATGCCCGAAATCGACCGTCGATCCGCGCTTGCCGCCACCGGCCTCGCGACACTGGGTCTCGCCCTCCCCGGCCGCGCCGCCACCCAAATCCCGGCCAGCCTCGACGCCAGCAAGCCCGGCCTGCCGCTCAAGTCGGGCCATCTCCACATGGGCAGCGGCACCGGCCCGCACGGCCGCCTCGGCATCACCAACCTCTATCTGACCCGCAACGACCGCCCCTGGCTCCCGGTCATGGGCGAGTTTCATTTCACCCGCTTCCCCAGCCAATATTGGGAAGAGGAACTGCTCAAGATGAAGGCGGCAGGCGTCACCATCGTCGCCAGCTATATCCTCTGGAACCATGTCGAACTGTCGCCCGGCCACATCGACTGGACCGGCGACCGCGATATCCGCCGCTTCGTCAGCCTCTGCCAGAAGCACGGCCTGCTCTTCTTCCTGCGCCCCGGCCCCTGGGGCCACGCCGAGGCGCGCTTTGGCGGCATCCCCGACTGGATCGTCGCCGGCACCCGCCCGCGCAGCAACGACCCGGCCTATATGGCGGAGGTGGACCGCTTCTGGCGCAGCCTGCACGATCAGGTGAAGGGGCTGTTCTGGAAGGATGGCGGCCCGATCGTCGGCATGCAGGTCGAGAATGAATATAATCTCGACGGTCCCGCGCAGGGCCGCGGCCATATCGCGGCGCTGAAAGTGCTGGCGCAGAAGATCGGCTATGACGTGCCGCTCTACACCGTCACCGGCTGGGACCAGACCCTCTATCCCAAGGGCGAAGTCGTACCCGTCCATGGCGGCTATCCCGACGAACCCTGGTCGGCGAAGACGACCGCGCTGCCGCCCAAGGAAAATTATCTCTTCCGCTTCGACAGCCGGGTGAGCGGCGACCTTGGTGCGCAGACGCGCAACAATCGCCGGGGGGACGCCGACAGCGACATGGCTGATACGCCCTTCCTTGGCGCGGAATATGGCGGCGGCGTGCCTGTCATGTATCGCCGCCGCCCGCTGCTGGAACCCGCCGATGTCGCTGCCGCCGTCACCACGCAGGTCGGTTCGGGCGTCAATCTACTCGGCTATTATATGTTCCATGGCGGCGCGAACCCGCTGGCGCAGGGCCGCACCCTGGAGGAAACCCAGCGGTCGGGCGGCTATAATGACTGCCCGGTCATCGCCTATGATTTTCAGGCGCCGATCGGCCAATATGGCGAAGTGAACCCGGTTAACGCCGCGCTGCGCCCGCTCCATTATTTCCTTGGCCATTATGGCGAGCAACTCGCGCCCATGGCCGTCCATGCGCCAGCGACGCTGCCGGCCGACAAGAATGACCTCAAGACCCTGCGCTGGGCCGTCCGCAGCAAAGGCGACAGTGGCTTCCTCTTCGTCAACAACCATGTCCGCCAATATGAAACGCTCGCCCATCCCGGCACGCGCTTCACCGTGCAGTTGCCGGGCGGCAGCGTCACCCTGCCCTCCCGCCCCGTCACGATCGCGCCGGGCGCCAGCTTCTTCTGGCCGATCAACATGGACCTCGACGGCGTGACAATGAGCTGGGCGACCGCCCAGCCGGTCACGCGCATCGAGGACAGCAAGGATCCTGGGGACGGCCCTATCCACATCCTCGCCGCCACATTACCCGGCGCGGTCGAACTCGCTTTCCCCACCGGCACGCGCGTATCCGCCTCTTCCCGCGCGGAAGAGGGCCGCGTCATCGTGCAGGTGCCGCCCTCGCCCGACCGGATTTTGACCGTCACCAGCGCGGAAGGCCGCCGCGTCCGCCTGCTCCTGCTGGATCAGGCATCGCTGCAAAATCTCTGGGTCGGCGACATCAAGGGCCAGCGCCGCCTCGTCCTGACCTCCGCCGACACAATCTTCGCGCCCGACGGCCTGATCCTGCGCCAGCGCGGCAAGGCCCGATTCGACTGGCGCATCCTCCCCGGCCCGGCCGCGAGCGCCACCGTCAAAGGCCCGGCCGCCACCACCATCGCTTTCACCCAGACGCGCGAAGCGGGCGAAGCCCCGCCCATCGCCGTCGGCGGCCCCGCCAGGGCTGCGATGCAGCCGCTGCCCGAAGCGCACAAGGCCGCCGCCGCCTTCACCTTTACCCTGCCCGCCGATGCGGTGAAACAAGGCGACGCCTTCCTCGAAATCGACTGGCGCGGCGATATCGGGCGGATCTTCGACGGCACCGACATGCTGGACGACGCCTATTGGGACGGCCGCGTCTGGCGCATCGGCCTCAAGCGCTTCGCCGACCGGCTCGGCAAGCCCTGGACGCTCACCATCCTGCCGCTGCGCGCCGATGCGCCCATCTATCTGGATGACAAGGCCCGCGCCAAATTGCCCAAGGGCGATCAGGTCGCCCGCCTCCTCACCCTCCGCCTCGTCCCCGAACTGGAGCATCGCGCATGACCAAGCTGACCCGCCGCGCCGCCTTCGGCCTTGCCACGCTACCGATGCTCGCCCATCCCGCCCTCGCCGCGCCCAGGAAGACGGGCGCGCGCCCCGGCCCCTTCCTCATCGGCGCGGACATCAGCTGGGTGCCGGAGGACGAAGCCGCCGGCGCGCGCTATTTCGTCAAGGGCGAACGAAAAGACCCGATCGCCCTCCTGCGCGACGCCGGTTTCAACGCCATCCGCCTGCGCATCTTCGTCGATCCGGCCAAGGGCTACTCGAAGCGCGAACCCGGCAAGGCATGGGCGGGCCTCGACCAGACGATCAGGCTCGGCCGCCGCATTCGCGAGGCGGGCCTCTATCTCGTCCTCAGCTTCCATTATAGCGACACATGGGCCGACCCGGAGCATCAGGGCGTGCCTGCCGCATGGGCCGGTTACGACCTACCCCAACTGGCCAAAGCCGTCGAGGCCCATACCCATGACACGCTGGTCGCGATGCGCGCGGGCGGCGCGCCGGTCGACATGGCGGTGATCGGCAATGAAACCACCTTCGGCATCCTGTGGCCGCATGGCCGGGTTAAGCTGTCTACCCCGACCGGCAATCCCGTGACCGACGCCAATCATGCGAAAGTCGGTGAGGTGGGCGGTTTCGACAATTTCGCCAGCCTGCTGCGCGCAGGGATAGCGGGCGCGCGCTGCGCCGAACCCGCCATCGCCATCCAGCTGCACAATCATCTCGGCCGCCACTGGCCGATCGTGCGCGAATGGACCGACGCGCTGGTCGCCCGCAAGGTCGATTTCGACGTGATCGGCTTCTCCTGCTACCAGCAGCGCGCGCAGGGCGATTGGGAAACGACGTTCCGCGAGTTCGTGAAACGCTATCCCGACAAGGGGCTGCTGGTCGCCGAATATTCCAGCCGCAAACGCTATATCAACGACCTCGTCCACGCGCTGCCCGGCGAGCATGGCTGGGGCACATTCATCTGGGAACCCTTCCGCCATCAGGAGGCGATCTTCGACCTCGACGGGAAAAATGCGGGCGAAGGGGCAAAACCCGACCTGATCTCCCAAGGCCTCAACAGCGCCGAAGCGCCCGGGGGTCTCGCTACCGCACGGCCCGCATCCAAGCCCGAACCGACCGGACCCATGGGCCATGGCGGCGACTATGTCGCCAACCCGCTGCTCGACCTCTACGGCCAAATGGCGAAGGACTATCAATGAGACGCCGCGACTTCACGCTTGGGCTTGGTTCCTTGGGCCTGGGCGCGCTCACCCTCGCCGCCTGCGCCGCCGCCCGCACCGCGCGCCGGGACGACCCGCTGGTCTTCGCCTATTTCACCACGGGGAAGAAGGGCGAGGCTGATGGCCTGAAACTCGCCGTCAGCGACGACGGTTTCGCCTTCCGCACGCTGGCGGGCGGGCGCAGTCTGCTCATCCCGCAAGTCGGCGAGAAGAAGCTGCTGCGCGATCCCTTCCTCTTCCATGACGGGAAGCGCTATCACCTGCTCTGGACCACCGCCTGGGAAGGCGTGACCATCGGCCATGCGACCAGCACCGACCTCATCCACTGGTCCGCGCAAAAGGCGATCCCGGTGATGCAGGACGTGCCGGGCACCCGCAATTGCTGGGCGCCCGAAGCGGTCCGCGATCCGCGATCCGGCCGCACCGAGATTTTCTGGTCCAGCACCGTCACCGGCCGCTTCACCGAAACGGCGGGCACATCGGAGTCCGCCTATAATCACCGGCTCTGGCGATGCAGCACGACCGATTTCGAGAGCTTCTCGAAGCCGGAACCGCTCTACGACCCCGGCTTCAGCGTCATCGATGGCACTTTCGCCCACGGCCCCGACAAACAACTCTACCTGATCGTCAAGGATGAGACGGTCGAACCGCCCCGCAAATGGCTTCAGGTCGCCAAGGCCGACAGCCCGACCGGCCCCTTCGGCCCGCTGTCGAAGCCCTTCTCCCTACCATGGGTCGAAGGGCCAATGACGGCGCAAGTGGGCGACGCGCTGATCTGCTATTATGACGTCTACAAGGAAGGCCGCTGGGGCGCGGCCATGACCCGCGACATGGCGACATGGGAAGATGTGAGCGCGCGCCTCACCATGCCGGCGGGCGCGCGCCACGGGTCATTATTGCGCGTTCCCCGCGCTCTGGTCGACGCCATCGCCTGAAGACCACCCTCCGCCCAGCGCCAGGAAGATGGCGATCTGGTCCTGCACCAATTGCGCCCGCGCAGCGGCGGCGGAGGCCTCCGCGCTGGCAAGACTCCGCTGTGCATCGAGCAGCGAGAGGAAATCCCCCCGCCCGAAGCGGAACAGCTTGCCGGCCTGGCCCGCCGACACGCCTGCGCTGTCGCGTGCCCGGTCGAGCGCGGCGGACTGCTCGGCATTGCGGCGATAGCTTTCCAGCGCCGTCTCGGTCTGGCGCAGCGCTTCCAGCACCGATGCGTCGAAGCCGGCAAGGTCCGCCTTCACCTGCGCATCGGCCTGCGCGATTCGCGCGCGGACTACCGGCCGGTTAGGGAAGCTCCAACTGAGCAGCGGACCCAGGCTGAAGCCGAAGGCCGATCCCGATCCGAAATCCTTGAGCGGTCCGGCAAGGCCCACCGAACCGCCGATGCTGACCTGCGGATAGAGGTCCGCCGTCGCCACACCCAGCCGCGCCGTATCGCCCGCAATCGTGCGTTCGGCCTGACGGATATCGGGCCGGCGCCGGATCAGCGCCGCGCCATCGCCCACCGGCAAGGGCTGGCCCAGCGTTGGTAACGCCGCGCAACTTTCCACCTCGCGCGGATAATCGGCGGGCGCGCGACCCAGCAATGTCGCCAGCACATACAGCGCATTCTGCCGCTGCGCCGCAAAGCCGGGCAGCGCCGCCTCGCTCGAGTCCACCGCCGCCTGCGCCCGGCTGACGTCGAAGGCGGTGCCGCGCCCACCCTTGGCCAGCCGCCGGGTCGCATCCAGCGTGTCGCGCTGCAAAGCCACGACCTTGCGGTTGATGGTGAGGTTGTAATTGGCCGCGCACACCTGCGCATAGGCTTGCGCCGTCGCCGCCGCCACGCTGACGCGCACATAGTCGCGCGCCGCCGTCACCGCCTCGACATCGGCGCCGCTCGCCTCGATCGCGCGCTTGATCCGGCCGTTGAGGTCCAGCGGATAGGAGGCAGCCAGCCCCAGATCATAACGCACCGACCCCGGCAGATGCTGCGACACGCCCGACGCGCGCGCAATCGTCTCGCCGCCGCTCACCGATGTCGTGATGTCCCGCCCCGCCTGCGCTTCTTGCAGCACAGCCTGCGCCTTTTCCAGATTGGCGTTGGCCGCGCGCAGGTCGGCATTGGCGGTCAGCGCCTGCTCGACCAGCATGTCCAGTTGCGGGTTGGCATAGAGCCGCCACCAATGGTCGGGTAGCTCGCCTTGCGAAAATTGTCCGCCTTGGGCCGAATGGAAGGCGCCTGTCGCCCCCGGCGTGGTCGCCGCCGACTGTTCGGGCGGGCGATAGTCCGGCCCGGCAGTCGCACAGGCGGCAAGGCTCAGCGCCAGCAGCGGCGCGTAGACGCGCTTAGCCATGGCGGCATTCCCCCGGCCTGGCGTCCCTGGCCGCCGGCTGCACCGTCACCGTTGCGGTGCGGCCGGAGATGAGGCGCAGCCCCGCCGGCACCTTCTCCAGTTTCACCCGCACGGGAATACGCTGGGCCAGCCGCACCCAGGAGAAGGTCGGTTCGACCGAAGGCAGCAGATTGCCCGAATTGCTCCTGCTATCGTCGTTGATGCCATAGGCGATGCTTTCGACCCGGCCGTGCACATCCTGCGCTTCACCCATCAGCCGCACCGTCACCGGCGCGCCGATGCAGATCAGCGGCAGCTTGGTTTCCTCGAAATAGCCTTCGACGCGCAGGGAATCGCTGTCGATCAGCGCCATCGCCTGGCTCCCCGCGCCGACATAGTCGCCCGGATGCAGGTCCAGATTGGTCACGACGCCGTTCACCGACGCGAGAATCTTCGTGCGCTTGAGGTTCAGCGCAGCCGCATCGCGCCCGCTATAGGCTTCGGCCAGCGCCGCCTGTGCGGTTTCGACCTTGGCGAGATTCTGCTCATGCGTTTCCGCCGCGACCAGATCGCCCAGCGCCGTGTCGCGCCGTGCCTCGCGCCGTGCCTGTCCCAACGTCGCCTGCGCGCTCGCGATCCGGGCATTTGCTTCCTCCAGCGCCATGGAATAGCGCGGCGTGTCGATGACGAAGAGCAGGTCGCCCGCCTTCACCAGCTGGTTATCCCGCACCGCGACCGAGGTGACGAGGCCGCTGATGTCCGGCGTCACCCGCACCACGTCGGCGCGCACCCGCCCGTCGCGGGTCCAGGGGCTGCCCTCATAATGATTCCACATCCAGATCGCGACCGCAGTTGCGGCGACGACGAGGATGATGGTGGCGGCGCTGCGGATCAGCACAGTAGTGAGGCGGTTCATAGACGGATTCCAAGGGTGGGGACGAGGATGGCGAGGCCACCGAGGATCAGCACGAAGATGCTGAGGTCGACGGCCGCGCGATAGGCGAGGAAGCGGTAGAGCCCTGCCGCGCCGATCAGCCGGGTCACGGCCCAGGCCAGGATCAGCGCGACGAGCGCCAGCAGCAAAAGCGTGGGGATGAAGATACCGCCAAAGGCAATCTCTCCGGTCATGCGATGGCCCTCCGATAGCCTTCTGCGTCCGGGAACAGGTTGCGGCGCAGGCTGACGAGGCCCAGCACCGCCTCACGGCGGATCGACGGGCGAGGATTGGCTGCCAGATCGTCGATCGCCGCATCGATATCGTTCAGCAGCGCGGGTTCGGCGGGCTGTGGCGCATCGGGATCGAGCCGACGATAATGGCTGCTGACCCCCTGCAATACAGTGGCGAGGCGACCGCCCTCCTGCACCGGCAGGTCGAGCCGCAATTGCCGCAGTTCGCCGATCGCCACGCCCGTGCGCAGGTCGCGCAGCGCGTCGTAGAGCGGCTTTCCGCTGTCCCGCCGCGTGGCGGCGAGGCGCGGGGCGAGCAGGGCGATGCGATCGAGCATCCGGTTGATCCAGCCGCGCACGTCCGGCGGCGACATCAATGTCGCACGATTGGCGATATCGGCCCAGCCCGCACGGATCGTCCGGCGGATCGCGCGCTCGACCCCTGCCGACTGGAACAGGCCTGCCATGATGATCGCGAACCAGATGCCGACGATCTGCGCTACCGCGCCGTTGATATAGGAGCCGAAGGCACTGACATAATGATCCGACAGCAACACCGGGCTGCCAAGGCCGAGCAGGGTCGGCAGCGCGATCCCCATCCAGCGGGGCGACGCCATCATCGCGCCCAGCAGCAGCAGCATGGGCGCATAGGCCAGCGCCAGCATCCCGAAACCGTCCAGCCGGGGCATGATCGCATAGCCATAGACGGCCCCCAACGCCGAGGCGGCGATCGTGCCGATCATGAAGCCCTTGAGCGGCGCCAGCGGATTGTCGACGGCGGCGAACAGCGCCAGGAAGACGCCTGCCAGCATCACCGCCGTGCCGCCATCCTTCCACCCGCTGCCGATCCACAGGGCGCAACCGACCGCCACCGTCATGAAGGCGGCGAAGGCCCCCCGCAGCGCCCCGCCATAGTCCCGATGCATCTCACGATTGCGCCGCCCTTCCAGCAGTTCGGCGACGCGCGGCGTCACCGCGGCACGGCTGTGCGTGCCCATCTGGTCGGCCAGGTCGCGGCAGTCGCGATGCACCGCGATCAGGGACGCAAGCCGCGCATACAGGCTGAGCCGCATCATCTCACGCCAGCCCATGTCGGCGCTCGCCGCCGGCTCCAGCGCGTGGCAGCGATCGATCAACGCCTGGGTCAACGTGGCGCGGGTGGCATTGTCCGGCGCGGGCGTCTCCAGCCACTGGCGGATATCGGCGATCAGCGCCTCGACCTGCGGTGGCACCATCCCGTCATTGGCAGCCTTCAGTTCGGCCAGCCGGTCCTCCACCGCCGCGCCCAGCGGCAACAGCATCGACAGTTGATCCTGCAAGGCCCGCACTGTTCGCACGCGCGGCGCAAGGCGGCTGATGTCGAAGGGCAGATGCGCCGACATCTGGTGCAGTTCGGTCACGTCCTGCGCCAGCCGGCGACGTTCTGCGTCGAGGCCCGCCACCGGCTCCACCGCAATGGCATCGCGCGACCAGCGCTCGGCATCGCGCAGGATCGTATCGACCCGACCCAGCAGCACGCCGGTGATCGATCCGGGCAGGATGACGCCATGGACCAGGCTGCCCGACAGGATGCCGATCAAAATCTCCTGCACGCGCAGCGAGGCCACGGTGAAAATGGTCTGGGGCGTGTCGACGTCGGGAAAGACGATCAGACAGGCGGTATAGCCCGCCAGCACGAACATGTAGGAGCGCGGCGTGCGGTCGAGCAGCGACACGAAGCAGCACAGACACAGCCAAGACGCCATGGCGAGCGACAGCAGTTCGGGCGAATTCACCAGCGGCGGCACGATCGCGACGGCGAACATGGCGCCGGCGAACGTGCCGATGATGCGGAACAGCGCCTTGGAAATCACCGCGCCGGCCATGGGCTGGGCGACGATATAGCTGGTCAGGAACGCCCAATAGGGACGTTCCAGCCCGATGCTGAACGCCACGAACAGCGCCAGCATGGCCGCTGCCAGGCATTTCAGGGAAAAGAGCGCGGCGGGGAGGCCGAACTTCTCGCTGGTGGCGCGCAGCGTCACATCTGGCTCCGCCGTTCGGCGATGCGCCGCGCGAGCAGGTCGAGCAGTTCGACCATGATCTCGATCGCTTCGTCGGGGACATCGCGCAGCAGGTCGGCGCGCATCTCGCCCAGCCGCTCCTCGATCTGGCCCACCAGTTCCTTGCCCGTCGGGGTCAGGGCGATGATGTTGGAGCGCTTGTCGTCGGGATGAGGCGATCGGCCGATCAGTCCCGCCGCCTGCAACTGGTCGAGCGTGCGGACCAGCGAGGGCTGGCTGATGTCGAGCGATTCGGCGAGTTCCGCCTGACGCACGTCAGCGCCCATGCGATCGATATGGATCAGGCACCATCCCGCGCTGTTGGACACGCCGAACTCCGCCAACGCGCTGTCGGCCAGTTGCCGCCAGCTCCGGGCGACCGGGGCCATTTTATGCGCGAGGAGGCGCTTCGACTCTGTGATGGGCATATCCATTAGATAGCTAACTAATGGAATTTATCAATATTGCTGCTGATTGCCTATTTTGCTGTCCTGTTTGCAAAAGCTGCAATCGGATCCGCCGGGGAGATCATGAGGCCGTTCGCTCCGAGTGAAGTCGAGAAGCGGAGCGCTACCACTTCATGTTTCTCGACTTCGCTCGAAACGAACGGAGATTGGGAACCTCGTCCCCCAGGATTTATTCGTTTTCCGTGATTTCCGAGTCGCCAGATGATTCCATCTGGCTCGAAATCACTCTAGGCCCGACGCGTGCCGTTGAAGGCTGACGCGCCGAACGCGCCCAGTTGCATCGTGCCGGTGATGGCGTCGCCCGCCACTTCGGCTTCGCATTCCAGCGTCATCGGCATGGGCATGGTCATTTCCATCTTCCAAGTCAGCTTCGCGCCGTCGACCTTGCCGTCGACCACGTCGAGCGATCCCATCATGCCGGCGAAGGTGCCGTTGAAGCGATCGCCGCTGCTGATGACGGTGAACACGCCCTTCTGGTCGCCCATCGGGGTCTTCGCCACGCAATCATAGGCGCCATCCACTGCTGCCATATCCATTCTCCTTTACGTTGGCGTCAATCAGCCAATGTGCCCATTTCCACCGGCAGGCCCACCGCGTCAAGCTGCGGCCGCACCAGTTTCGCATCGCCCACCACGACCCAGACCAGCCGATCGGGGTTGATCGCCTCCCGCGCCGCCGTGTCGAAGTCCGCCGCGGTCATGGCGCGGTAGACCTTGGGCAGCGTCTCGTAATAATCGTCGGCTCGGCCGATCAGGGCGTTGCGCATCATCGCGCTCAGCAGGTCGGACGATGTCTCGAAACTGCCGGGCAGAGAGAGGATCTGGCTGTTGATCGTCTGGTTGCGTTCCGCCTCGGTCGTGCCCTTGGTCGTCAGATACTCCTTGATGTCCTGCCGCGCGGCGACGATCGATTCCCCGGTCTTGTCGGTCTGGACCGGCGCGTAGACCAGCAACGGGATGGTTTCCCGGACGCCTGGCAGCGCCGTACCTGCACCATAGGCCCAGCCCTTCGTTTCGCGCAGGTCCATGGTCAGGCGCGAGGTGGTGCTGCCACCCAGCACTTCGTTGGCGGTCAGCAGCGTGACCGGATTGTCGGTCCCCGCCTTGTTGGTCAGCAGGCCGCCCAGGATCAGCGACTGCGGGCTTTGCGGCTTGTCGATCAGGATGATCCGCGACGGGCGCATCATCCGGTCCATGCGGAACAGCTTGGCGCCCTTCGCCACCGATGGCGCCTTCCAGTCGCCGAAGCGCTTTTCCAGCAGCGGCAGCAATTCGGTCAGCGTCGTGTCGCCCGCGACGAAGATGGTCGCATTGTCCGGTCGCATCCACTTGTCATGGAACGCGGTCAGGTCCGCCCGCGTCACCGCCTTGACGCCACTTTCCGTGCCGGAACCGGTGAAGGGGATGCCATAGGGATGCGCCTGCCCATAGAGCAGCGGCGGCAGCATGCGCTGGGCGATCGCCATCGGCTCGGTCTTCTCGGCCTTGATCCGGGTCAGTACCTGCCCGCGCAGGCGCTCCACCTCGGCGGGCGCGAAGGCGGGGTTGCGGATCACGTCGGCCAGCAGGCCCAGCGACGCGTCAAGATTGGGCTTGAGCGCAAACAGGCCGACATTGGTGCGGTCCATGCTGTTGCTCGCGCTGATCGATGCGCCCAGCCGCTCCTGTTCCTCGGCGATCTGCACCGACGACCGGGTCGTGGTACCTTCGTCCAGCAGTGCGGTGGTAAGGCCCGCCGTCCCCAGCTTCGCCCGGTCGTCGGCCGCGTTACCCGCGTCGAAGGCGACCGAGACGCGCACCGTCGGTACCGCGGTGCGCTGCGCGAACACGACCTTGATGCCGTTCTTCAACGTCGCATGCTCGACATCGGGGAAATCCAGATCCTTGACCGGCTCGATCGGCGGCTCGGCGATCTTCGTCGGCGCGGGCGGCGTAGCCGCAGCAGGTGCCGGAGCGTCGGGATTGCGGAAGAAGGCGGGCTTGTGCCCGGCTCCCCCATCTTTCGCATTACCCGCCAGCGCATTGTCCGCCGCGCTCCGCTCGCCCGGCGCGACCGTCAGGCGCAGCACCGGCCGACCGAGCCATTTGCGCGCCGTCGCCGCCACGCTCTGCGGCGTCGCGCCGGCATAGACGGCCAGATCCTTCTTATACTTGCCCGGATCGTCGGAATAGACCGCGCCCTCGGCCAGCGTCACCGCCTTGCCGGAGAAACCACCGACCTTTTCCAGACCCGAAATCGTGCCCGATGCCTGCTGTGTCGCGGCGCGCAGCACTTCGTCGGCGGTCGGTCCCTTGGCGAGATAATCGGCGAGCAGCTGGTCAAGCCGCTTGCCCACCGCTACCGGGTCCGCACCCGGCTTCACGTCGACGGTGATTTCGGCCAGGCTCAGCTTCTCGAAGGGCTGGATGCTGGCCTTGACGCTGACCGCCACCTTCTCGTCACGCACCAGCGCATTGTCGAGCCGCGAGGAACCGAGGCCGCCGAAGACGGTCATGGCGAGGTCGAGCTGTTGCAAATCAGCCGAATTGACGCCCGGTACCACCCAGTTGCGATAGAGGCGGGTTGAGGCGACATTGTCGTGCATCGTCACCTCGGCATCCTTGGCCAGGGTCGGGACGGTCGCGTCCACATCCTTGGGGGCGGGACCGGCGGGGATGTTGCCGAACCATTTGCCGACCTTCGCCTTGGCGGTCGCGACGTCGATATCGCCTGCCAGCACCAGCACGGCGTTGTTCGGGCCATAATGGGTCTTGAACCAGCTCTGGACGTCAGCGAGGCTCGCGCCGTTCAGGTCCGCCATCGATCCGATGGTCGAGTGGCGATAGGGATGGCCTTCGGGCATCAGTGCCGCCAGCTGGGCATATTCGACCAGGCCATAAGGCTCGTTCTCGCCCATGCGCTTTTCGTTCTGCACGACGCCGCGCTGGGTATCGAGCTTCGTCTGGGTGACGGCGCCCAGCAGATGGCCCATGCGATCCGATTCCAGGAACAGCGCCCGGTCGAGCGCGCCGGTCGGCACCGTCTCGAAATAATTGGTGCGGTCGAACCACGTCGTGCCGTTCCAGTCGGTCGCGCCGATATCCTCCAGCCGCCCGAAGAAGGGACCATCGGCATTTTCGGAGCCATAGAACATCAGATGTTCGAACAGATGGGCAAAGCCGGTCTTGCCCGCCGGTTCGAAGCGCGAGCCGACATGATACCAGATCGACACCGCCACTACCGGCGCCTTGCGGTCGGTATGCACGATCACCCGCAGCCCGTTGGGGAGGCGGAATTCCTCATAGGGAATGTCGACCTTCGACACGAGGCTGGACAGCGGCGCGGGCGCGACGCTCGCGGTGGCACTCTGTGCGATGGCCTGGGTCGCAGGCATCAGGGCAAGCGCAGACAGCGCGACAGAGGACAGGCCGATCAGCAGGGGCAGCCGGCGGGACAGGGAGGAAAGGGTCATGAAAGGCCTCTGGCAGGAGCTACGGACCAAGCGGCGACGAACGCGCCGCGATGGCCTGCACCATAGCGAGGCGTGATAGGCGCGCAATACGCAAAGGGTGGACAGACCTTCTGCGGGACGGCAATCCTGTCGCTATAATTTCCTGTTCAGAAAGTCCCTTCCTCCATGAAACGCCTGGCCCTGCTGGCTGCCGCCTCCGCCCTAGTGATCCCTGCCGCCCTGTCGGCCCAATCGGCGGTCGACCCCGTCTTCACACCCGCCGCCGTGCGCGCCCATGTCGAATTTCTCGCCGACGACCTGCTCAAGGGCCGCGACACCGGCAGCGAAGGGCATGAGATCGCCGCCCGCTATGTCGCCAGCCAGTTCGACGGCCTCGGCCTCAAGTCCGCAGGCGACAAGGATGGCTGGCTCCAGCGCATCACCTTCCAGAAAACCGAATTCGGCAAGACGCCCGCCACGCTGACCGTCACGGGCGCGGGTGGCGCAAAGAGCTTCACCCATGCCGGTGACGTCATCGTCGGCATCAACGCCGCCGAACCGCATCTGGACGTGACCGCGCCGCTGGTCTTCGTGGGCTATGGTCTGGAGAACAAGCGCCTCGGCCTGGACGACTATGCCGGTCTTGATGTGAAGGGAAAGATCGTCGTCACCCTGCGCGGCTATCCCAAGGGACTGCCGAGCGAAGAAGGCGCGCATCTGTCCGCGACCAAGGGCAAGGTGGCCGAAGCGCATGGCGCGATCGGCATGTTGTCGCTCGGTACCATCCAGTCGATGAAGGCCCGCCCCTGGACGCGCATGGTGCAGTTCGCCGACGAACCCGATTTCACCTGGGTCTCGCCCGAAGGCGTCCCCTTCAACGCCGCGCCGGGACTGCGCGCCTCCGCCGCGCTCAGCGATCCGGCAGCCGAAGCCGTGTTCGCCGGCGCGCCCACGACCATCGCCGCCATCCGCAAGATGGCCGACAAGGCAGGCGGCGAGCCCAGGGGCTTCGCGCTCAAGACGAGCGTGACGATCAAGGCGGACACCGTCAGCGAGCGCGTCATCAGCCCCAATGTCGTCGCCATCCTGCCCGGCAGCGATCCCAAGCTGAAGGATGAGTATGTCGTCCTGTCCGCCCATCTCGACCATATCGGTATCAGCCCGGCGAAACCCGGCGATCCGGCAGATAAGGACGGGATCAACAATGGCGCGCTGGACAATGGCGCGGGCATCGCGACCATGCTGGAAGTCGCGCGCGCCATGGCGCAGTCCCCGGACAAGCCGCGCCGCTCGATCATCTTCCTCGCGTCCACCGGCGAGGAGAAGGGGCTGCTCGGCGCGGACTATTTCGCCCGTCATCCCGCCGTTCCGGTGAAGCAGATCGTCGGCAATGTCGACCTCGACATGCCGCTGCTGCTCTATCCCTTCACCGACCTCATCGCCTTCGGCGCTGACCATTCGACGCTGGGACCGATCGTTGCCAAGGCGGTAGCACCGATGGGCGTAAAGCTCTCCCCCGATCCGATGCCGCAGGAAACGATCTTCGTCCGTTCCGACCATTATATGTTCGTGAAGCAAGGCGTTCCCGCCGTCTTCCTCGCCACCGGCTATGCCAATGGCGGCGAAAAGGCGTGGGGCGAGTTTCTGGGCGGCGCCTATCATCATCCGGGCGACGACATGATGCAGAAGATTGACTGGAAAACAGGTGCCCGCTTTGCCGAGGCCAATTACCGCATCACTCGCGCCATGGCCGATGGCGACACCCCGCCCCAATGGTTCGCGAAGGATTTCTTTGGCGACCTGTTCGCGCCGGATGCTGCCAAGGCAACGAAATAACGAAATCACGCATCGCCCCTTGTGTGGTTTTTGAGCAACACTACATCGCCTGCATCTAATTTGAGTGGGATGTCATGAACCTCGAAAAATTCACCGACCGCGCCAAGGGCTTTCTCCAGTCGGCGCAAACCGTGGCGATCCGCATGAGCCATCAGCGGATCAGCCCGGAACATCTGCTGAAGGCGCTGCTGGAGGACCAGCAGGGCATGGCGTCCGGCTTGATCAAGGCGGCGGGCGGCGATGCAGCCGTGGCGTTGCGCGAAACCGATGCGGCGCTGGCGAAGGTGCCGTCCGTATCGGGCAGCGGCGCGCAGCAGACGCCGGGCCTCGACAATGACGTCGTGCGCGTACTCGACAGCGCCGAACAGGTCGCGGCCAAGGCGGGCGACAGCTTCGTCACGGTCGAACGGCTGCTGCTCGCGCTGACCCTCGCCACCACCACGGCGGCGGGCAAGGCGTTGGCAGCGGCGGGCGTGAAGTCCGAGACGTTGAATGCCGCGATCAACACTCTGCGCGGCGGCCGTACCGCCGACACCGCAGGCGCGGAGGATCGCTATGATGCGCTCAAGAAATTCGCCCGCGACCTGACCGCGGCCGCGCGCGACGGCAAGCTCGACCCGGTCATCGGCCGCGATGAGGAAATACGCCGTACCATCCAGATCCTTGCCCGCCGCACCAAGAATAATCCCGTGCTGATCGGCGAGCCCGGCGTCGGCAAGACCGCCATCGCCGAAGGTCTTGCGCTGCGCATCGCCAATGGCGACGTGCCCGACACGCTGAAGGACCGCACGCTGATGGCGCTCGACATGGGCAGCCTGATCGCCGGCGCGAAATATCGTGGCGAGTTCGAGGAGCGGCTGAAAGGCGTGCTGGACGAGGTGAAGGGCGCGGACGGCCAGATCGTCCTCTTCATCGACGAGATGCACACGCTGATCGGCGCGGGCAAGTCGGAAGGCGCGATGGATGCCGGCAACCTGCTCAAGCCCGCGCTGGCGCGAGGCGAGCTGCATTGCATCGGCGCGACCACGCTCGACGAATATCGCAAATATGTGGAGAAGGATCCGGCGCTCCAGCGGCGGTTCCAGCCCGTGTTCGTCGGCGAACCGACGGTGGAGGATACCATCTCCATCCTGCGGGGCATCAAGGAAAAATATGAGGCGCATCATGGCGTCCGCATCGCCGATGCCGCGATCGTCAGCGCTGCGACCCTTTCCAACCGCTATATCACTGACCGCTTCCTGCCCGATAAGGCGATCGACCTGATGGACGAGGCCGCATCGCGCATCCGCATGGAGGTGGAGAGCAAGCCGGAGGAGATCGAAAATCTCGACCGTAGGATCATGCAGCTCCAGATCGAGCGCGAGGCACTGAAGAAGGAAAGCGACACCGCGTCGAAGGACCGCCTCGCCAACCTGGAAGCCGATCTCGCCAATCTGGAAGAACAGTCCGCCGAACTCACCACCCGCTGGCAAGCGGAAAAGGACAAGATCGCGGGCGAAGCCAGGCTGAAGGAGCAATTGGACGCCGCGCGCATCCAGCTCGACCAGGCACAGCGGGCCGGCGAATATGGCAAGGCGGGCGAGCTGCAATATGGCACCATCCCCGCGCTCGAAAAGCAGCTGGAGGAAGCGCAGACCGCGTCGGCCGGCGCGATGCTGCGTGAGGAAGTGACGAGCGAGGACATAGCCGCCGTCGTATCGAAGTGGACCGGCATCCCGGTCGACCGGATGATGGAGGGCGAGCGCGAAAAGCTGCTCGCCATGGAAACGGTGCTGGGCCAGCGCGTCATCGGTCAGGCCGACGCGGTCAAGGCCGTGTCGACCGCCGTGCGCCGGTCGCGCGCGGGTCTACAGGATCCGAACCGGCCGCTCGGCTCCTTCCTGTTCCTCGGCCCCACAGGCGTCGGCAAGACCGAACTGACCAAGGCGTTGGCCGGCTTCCTGTTCGACGACGACAGCGCGATGGTGCGCATCGACATGAGCGAGTTCATGGAGAAGCATAGCGTCGCGCGGCTGATCGGCGCGCCTCCGGGCTATGTCGGCTATGAGGAAGGCGGCGTGCTCACCGAAGCCGTCCGACGTCGCCCCTATCAGGTCGTGCTGTTCGACGAGGTCGAGAAGGCGCACGGAGACGTGTTCAACATCCTGCTCCAGGTGCTGGACGACGGCCGCCTGACCGATGGACAGGGCCGCACCGTCGACTTCACCAACACGATCATCGTGCTGACATCGAATCTCGGTAGCCAATATATCGCCGGGCTTGGCGACGATGAGCCGGTGGAGAAGGTCGAGGATCAGGTGATGGATATCGTCCGCGCCCATTTCCGGCCGGAATTCCTCAACCGTCTGGACGAGGTGATCCTGTTCCACCGTCTGGGTGCGAGCCACATGGCGCCGATCGTCGACATCCAGGTCGCGCGCATCGGCAAGCTGCTGAAGGACCGCAAGATCGCCCTAGACCTGACCGAAGGCGCGCGGGCGTGGCTGGGTCGGGTCGGCTATGATCCAGTCTATGGCGCGCGGCCGTTGAAGCGGGCGGTGCAGCGTTACCTTCAGGATCCGCTGGCGGACCTGATCCTGCGGGGCGAAGTGCCCGATGGATCGACCGTCCGGGTCGAGGATGGCGATGGGGCGTTGAAGCTCAACGTCGCGTGAACGAGAAAGACCCGCCACATATCGTGGCGGGTCTTTTTCAGGCTTCCGCGAAAGCCGGCCAGATTTTCAACCGTTGGGATTCATGCCTGCACGGCTGCGGCTGATGAGATCGTCAGCATCCCTATTCTGCTGCTCGCTGATCGCACGCCATTCCGCATTGGTCTTGCAGACGCGCTCCTTCTTTACCAGGGAACCGATAACGTCGAACCGCTTGCAACGCACCGCGTTGGGATCGTTACGATCCAGCTTCGGTTTGTCCTCTGCCAGCGCAGGCATGGCGATGGCGAACAGGCTGGACGCGATTACTGCCTTCAAAACACGCACTTGAGGTCTCCCAGAAAGGCGGCGAACGCGATGATCGCGATCCTGCCGTCGATCAGATGCTCGCCGGGACGTCCTTCGTCTTGCTGGCATCGGCCGTGGCATAGAATTGCTTCAATAATTGCTGCTCTTCAAGTGACAAATGCGGATTCCACACGTCGAAAATCAGCACGACGCGCAAATGATCGCTGTCGTTCCAGGCCTCATGGTCTATCGTGTCGTCGAAGGCGAAGGCCTTGCCTTCTTCCCAAGCCCTGGTTTCGCCGCCCACCCGGAAGGAACAGCCCGGCGGAACGATCAGCGGCAGATGGATGATGGCACGGGTGTTGGTAACGCCAGTATGGGCCGGAATGTGGCTTCCGGGCTTGAGCAGCGAGAAGAATGCGGAGGGCGCTCGCCCAGGAATATCGGCGCGTGGCAGGGCTTCCAGCGCGGCGACCGTCTGCGGGCAGGCAGTGCAGACCGCTTCGTTGCGTACCCCATATTCCCAAAGGAAAGCCGCACCCCAGTCGAGCGATCCGTCGAGCGCCGTCCATTTGTTGCCCGGCGTACCGGCATCCTGCCGCACATAGGGACGCACGCTGGCGCCCTCCTTATCCACCAGCGCCAGGAACTCGGCGCGGATCGCGTCGGTCTGCGCCTCCAGTTGCGCCATCCAGGGGAAATGCCGCCGGTCGAAGAACTCGTCGGCCGGCAGAAAGGGATAATGCAGACCGGAGCACTGGTTCTGGTAAAGCGAACGCCGCCCGAATTCATGATCAAGGCACGCCTGAAAGCGGCGACGCGCGACCATATCGACCGTTCCCAGCCGATCCGCGACGCCCGCTTCGACGAAGGCTGCGAAGCGGGCATTATGATCGCGGACGAACGCGCGACCTTCGTCCAGCGTGGCGGCGAGCGCGGGAGGAATGTCCCCCATAGCAGCGGCCATCGCCAGCACCTTGCCCCAACTGTCGGCCGCAGCCTGCGCCTCTTTCAGGCGCTGCTGCAACTGTGCGAGGCGCATCTGGGCCATGAAGTTGCGCTGATCGATCGCGATCGCCTGCAAGAGGGCGTGGCGTTCTCCCTCCGCATCCAGCAATCCCCGCGCAGCGGAGGCGACATTCATCCACAGTGCCGCTTCCTTGGGGTCGGCCTGCGCCGCTTTCAGGAAATATCCGTGCGCTGCGCCGAAATCGTGGCGATCCAGCGCAATCAAGCCTAGCAGGTTGAGTGCCTGCGGTTCGCCGGGCTGGCTCTTGAGCGCTTCACTGAGCGCATGTTCGGCCTCTGCGGGACGGCCCTGCCGCCGCGCCTCGACCGCCTGTTGCAACAACCGTCCTACCATCACATTCATAAAGTCCCCAGCCTTTGAACCGACAGGCTATCAGAGGATGGTGCCTTGGCAAGGGCGTGAAATCCCCCGACCTTGTACAGCCGGGGCGGTCATGCGAAGGCTGGCGGTCATGAGCGCCCCTTCCCTCCGCGACGTCATGACGAATCCTGAATGGCTCGCCCACCGCTATGATCCTGGCCATGACTCCTTTCATATGCGGGCGGTTTCGCGTGCGCGCCATGCGCAGATTCCCTTCCTGACCGAGGAGTATCTGGGTCAGGACGGCCAGCCCCTGATCCTGCGTCGCGCCGACGCCATGGCCCAGGCTTCCACGCCCGGACCGATTCATTTCGTCTTTCATTCGGCCTATTGCTGCTCGACCTTGCTCGCCGCAGCCTTCGACATTCCCGGCATTGCCATGGGCCTCAAGGAACCGGTGCTACTCAACGACCTGATCGGCTGGCGGCATCGTGGTGCCAAGGGGCCTGACGTCGCGCGGGTGCTGGATGAGGGGATGCGCTTGCTGGCACGACCGTTCAGCCCTGGCGAGGCAATGGTGATCAAGCCATCCAACATCGTCAATCCGCTGATCCCCGGCATCATGGGGCTGCGACCACAGGCGTGCGCCTTGCTGCTGCACGCGCCGCTCGACATGTATCTCGCCTCGATCGCCCGCAAGGGCATGTGGGGGCGGCTCTGGGTCCGCGACCTGTTCCAGAAATTGATGCTGGAGGGGATGCTGGCGCCGGTGGGTATCGAGCCGGACCAGTATCTCGGCCTGACCGATATTCAGGTCGCAGCGGTCGGCTGGCTGGCGCAGCAACGGCAGTTCACGATGCTGACCGAGCAACTGGGCGAACGGGTGGCGACGCTCGACAGCGAGACGTTGGTCGCACGACCGCAGGAGTGTCTGACGACGCTTACGCGGCTGTTCGGGCTGGTGATGGACGAGGCGATGATAGAGGCGATCGTCACCGGTCCGGTCTTCGCCCGCGACGCCAAGAGTGGCGCTGAATTTGCCGGGGGCCAGCGTGCCCGCCAGGCGCAAAGCGATCGCAGAACCCATGGGGAAGAGGTCGGCCAGGTCATGCACTGGGCAGGTGTGCTCGCCGCCAACGCGGGCATTCCCATGACACTGCCTCGCGCGTTGCTCGGCTGAACTTCCTCTCCTTCGGCCAGACATGAAAGGAGGGGCCGGTGTTTCCACCGGCCCCTCTTTTTTGCCTAAGCCTGATTGCCGATCAGAAGCGGAACTTCGCGGCGATCGCGTAGCGGCGGCCCAGCGCGTCGTAGGTCGACGGATAGACGTTACCGCTGTTGTAGCTGGTCGAACCGATCGTGTTACCAACAACCTTCGGCTTGTTGTTGAACAGGTTCTGCGCCGTCAGCGTGATGGTGATCTCATCCGACACATGGAAGCGGCCGGTCAGGTCGAAATAATGCTCCGCCTTGATCTTGCGGAATTCCGGATCGACCATGCAGCCATCGGGGTCGGCACCGTTCGGATCTTCGCAACCCGCGTCGACCGCAGCGGCCAGATCGTCAGCCAGCTGCTGGGGTTCGAACTTCACGGTGTCGATATAGCGCCACAGCAGCGAGATATCGAAGCTCTCGAAGCCCAGCGTGGTGCGCTGCGAGAACTGCCACTTGGGCTGGATCGAAGCGCAGTTGACCGAGTAGTAGCCAACGCATTCGCGGTTGATCGACGCCGACGTCGCCTGGAACTTCGAGCTGTTGGTCCAGTTGCCGGTCAGGCTGAGGGCCAGGTTAGCGAAGCCGACGTCCTTCTGGTAGTTGACCGAGAAGTCGACACCGTCGGTGCTGAGCTTGCCCAGGTTCGAGGTCACCAGCGACAGACCAGGGGTCGTCAGCGCTTCACCGAACAGTTCGCCGGTCAGCGGGTTACGGCGGATCGCGGTACAGGCCGGATTCGTCGCGCTGGACGCGGTGATGTTGTCGAAGCACGCCGCGACGGCGTCGCCCGGCGTGGGCGAGGTGATCGCGTCGGTGATCTTGATGTTGTAGTAGTCGATCGTCGCCGAGAAACCGCGCAGGGCCTGGGGCTGGAAGACAGCACCGATGGTCCAGCTGTTCGACTTTTCAGGCTTCAGATCCAGGTTGCCACCACCGGTGTAGTTGACCTGACCGGCCGGATCGTTGGTGATCGCACCGATGGTCGAGGCCGGAGCGCCCTGAGCGATGCAGACCGCAGCAAGGTTGGCGTCGAGAAGCGGCCCATTGCCCGAGCAGGGATCGGTGCCGAGGTTGGTCAGCAGCGTGTTCACCGGATTGAACAATTCGGCAATGTTGGGCGCGCGAACGGCGTGCGCATAATTACCGCGGATCTTGAAGCCTTCGACCGGGGTCCAGCTACCGCCAGCCTTCCAGGTGGTCGTCTTGTAGGACGGGTTGCTGGGCGCGTCGACGCTGTACTTCGAGTAGCGGATGCCGGTTTCCAGGGTCAGATCCTGGAAGAAGGGCTTGTCCTGAACCAGCGGCAGAACGAGTTCGCCGAAGGCTTCATAGACGTCATAGCCGCCCGCGATGTTCGGAGCCGCACCGCCGGCGCCGCCGAGATCACCCGACTGCGAGAGAAGGTCCGATTCCTGCGAAGCGGTGTACTTGCGATACTCGCCACCGATGGCGAAAGCGACCGCGTCGCTCGCCCAGGGGGCCGACCAGCCGAAATCGCCGTTGATGGTCGCATTGGCCTGCGCCAGCGAGGTCTTGGTGACGACCTGGCTGTTGGCGTTCAGGAACGCGTTCATTTCCGGCGTGATCGAGCCATCGGGGCCGAAGACGTTCAGCGGGACGCAACCGTTCGACGTGTCGAGGCAGTCGGTGGTGTTGGTCGCGAGCAGCGCCTGACGGACGCGCGAGTTCAGCCAGTAACCCTGCTGGGTCTGGGTCTGTTCGCTTTCGCCATAGGCGCCCGACACGTCCCAGCTGATCGTGTCGGTGATGCCGCCACGGAAGCCGAGCTTATAGTCGAAGAAGGTGGTGGTGAATTCCGAGACACGCGGTCCGAGTTCGGTGGAACGACGCGACAGAGCAGTCGTGACTTCCTTATAAGCAGGGTTCACCGTGCCGTCGGCGAGCGTCGGCTGCGCAGTTGCAGCGGCATCGCACTGCGCCTGGGTGAAGCGCGGGATGTAGGTTCCCTGAGCGATCTGCGCAGCCGTCGCAATGTTTTGCTGGCAGAAAGCGTTGCGCTGGGCTGTCGTCAGATAAGGATTGCTCAGTGGAACCTGGACGGCAATACCAAATGCGCCCGACGGAGCGATGATGGTCTTGACGGTGTTCTTCGAGAAGATGCCGCGGGTATAGGCTTCGACCGCGTCGCTGACTTCATAGCGCGCCGCACCGAACATGTTGAAGCGTTCGAACGGCGTCTGGAAGACGTTGAAGGGGTTGAAGTTATAGGCGTCGAACGCGGTGCCGGAACGGAAGGCGGTGCCATCGGCAGTCACCTGACGCGTACCATTGCCGGTTGCGGTGCCCGACGGGTTGGTGTTGCTGAAGCGCGACGGGGTGGACGTGCCCGAACCGCCGATGGCGCCGCTGTAGGAGTCGATGTTATCGACCGAATAGTCGCGGCCGCCCTGGTAGACCGGGTCCGACTGCTGGTAGCCGATCGAGAAGACGGCGTTACCCTTGCCATCGTCGAAGTTGGCGCCCATCGTGACGTCGGCGCGGAAATAATTGCCGTCGCCTTCCTCGGTGATCTGGTTCGAAATCGTGCCTTCGAGGCCGGAGAAGTCCGACTTGGTGACGAAGTTCACGACGCCCGAGATGGCATCGGCGCCGTAGGTGGTCGATGCGCCACCGGTCAGCACGTCGACGCGCTCGATCAGGGCGACGGGAACGTTGTTAAGGTCGAAGCGGCCGTTCAGTTCGGCCGGGACCAGACGATCGCCGTCGAGCAGGACGATGTTGCGGTTCGAACCGAGGCCACGCAGGTTGACGAACGAGGCGCCGCCATTGCCGTTGTTGACCGCCGAACCGATGCTGGGAACGATACCCGGAATTTCGCGCAGAATGTCTTCGGCAGTGTTGTTCTGCTTCAGTTCGATCTGGTCGGACGTGGTCGCGGTGACCGGGGTCGAACGCTCAAGGTTCGGATTGCGGATCAGCGAACCCGTAACGATGATGGTGTCGCCGGCGTCGGCTTCCGCGCCCTGCGGCGCGTCCTGCGCGAACGCAGCCGTCGCGATCAGCGACGCGCTCAGGATCGCCGGAGCGGCGCTGGCACGCAAAAGTGCCCTTTTCGAAAATGTCTTCACTGTCCAGTCCCTTGCTCTGGAGTTTGGCACGTAAATGCCATTAGCTTTTCGCATATGAAGGGAATGGTGCCCGACAGCGTCCCCCCATATGGATTGCGGGAACCTGCGCGGGCTTCAGGGCGCTGTAAAGCGCGGGAAAAGCCGAAATGCCGCTTTTGGATGCGGCTGTATCATAAATGCAACAAGGCCCGAACCCCGCTGTTTTACGATCGTGTTGCAAGATTATTTCATGGATTTACAAATCACTGTAGCATTAATGCAAACATTCGCGGCCAAGGGGAATGATTGTGGCTCGCCCGGCGGCCGGCGAACGGGCAACGCCGCTGTTGACCTTGCTTCCGACGGGTGCATGCTAATGGCCGACACCGGTCAGGGGCGAAGGAGAATGTGGAAATGAACGGCAGGATTGGCGTGTTGCTGGCGATTCCATTGTACCTTCTGGCCGGTCAGGCCGCAGCTGCGCCCAAGCAGCAGCCCAAGCCCGAAATCTTCACGAATCTGCTCCAGTGCCGAGCCATTGCGGACAACGCCCAGCGGCTGGCCTGCTTCGACCAGCAGGTCGGCGCGATGGAAATCGCCTCGCAGCGCGACGAAGTGGTCGTTCTGGATAAGAGCGAACTCAAGAAGACGCGCAAGACGCTGTTCGGCTTCGCCTTCCCCAAGCTGCCTTTCCTGGGTGACGGCGAGGACAAGGAAGAGGTCAAGGAAGAGGAAGGCTTCAGCCATATCGAAGCGAAGATCGCTTCGCTGCGCGGCATGGGCTATGGCAAGTGGCAGATCGTGCTGGAAGACGGCGCGCAATGGATGACGACGGAGGCCGTCACGGGACGCGAACCAAAGGTCGGCCAGACGATCGAGATTCGCCGCGCCGCCATGGGCAGCTATATGGGCAAGGTCGAGGGCGGCCGGGCCGTGCGGATGAAGCGGGTCGGCTGATCGCCCCGGTTACTGCGGCATCGGCCCGGCGATCAGCAGCGGGTCGATCCGCGCCGCGTTCCATTTCATGCCCCAGTGAAGATGCGGGCCGGTCGCGCGGCCGGTCGCACCGATGGCCCCGATCTGCTGGCCCTGGCGGACATGGTCCCCCGGCTTCACGTCGATCCGCGACAGGTGCAGGAAGGCGCTGTTGAGACCATGGCCATGGTCGATCATCAGCAGATGCCCCTCCAGCGTGAAGGGCTTGTCCGCCGCAGCCAGGATCACGACGCCATCCGCCGGCGCAACCACCGGCGTACCCGTCGCCCCGGCGATGTCGACGCCGCCATGATAGGCGCCCGGCTGCCCCTGATAGATGCGCTGCGATCCGAACAGGCCGGAAATCCGGCCGGTACGCGGCCAGATGAAATGCTGGCGCCATCCCTGCGCGTCCGTCACCATCTTCCGGGCGTTCTCGATCGCGTCCAGTTCGGGCAGGCGCAGCGCCATGAAGGCCTCGCTGCTCCTGGTCGGGCGCATCGGCGCATTGATGCGCTCGATCCGCCAGTCGCGCGGCGCGATCGCCAGTTGCCGGTCGATCGTCCGGCCATCGGTCAGCCGCGCCGCCAGATGGGCGCTGGGCTTCGCGTCCCGATCGAAAGCGATC
>NZ_DATKFP010000210.1:0-3051 GCF_035511395.1 Sphingobium sp. | reverse complement strand
TTCGTGGAATGAACCGCGACCATTTCCCCAAGAGGATGGAGACATGAGGAAATTCCCCCGCCGTGGAGCGTGGCTGTTGATGTTTGCCATAGGGGGCGGGCATGCTGCCGCGACCTATCCCGAGCGTCCTTTGCGAATCGTCGTGCCGTTCGCGCCCGGTGGCGTTGCGGATGCGACAGCGCGGTTGATAGCCGCAGAAATGTCGGAAGAGCTCGGGCAATCGGTCGTCGTCGAGAATCGTGCAGGGGGGGCCGCCATCATAGGAACCACCCTGGTCGCCAAGGCACCGGCGGACGGCTATACCTTGTTGCTGGGCAGCACCAACATTTCAACCAATCCTGCGCTGTACAAGAAACTTCCCTACGACGCGGACAAGGAACTGACCCCGGTGGCGCTGGCGGTGGTGGTGCCCGGGGTGATCGTCACGCATCCCTCGGTTCCGGCCCGCAACCTGCCTGACCTCGTCCAATACGCGCGCCGAAATCCGGACAAGTTGAGCTATTCGTCGGTGGGGCTTGGAAGTTTCTCGCACCTGGCTGTCGAGCGGCTCGCCCAGCAGACCTCAACCAAGGTGGTACACGTTCCCTATAAGGGCTACGCCCCGGCCATCATGTCGGTGATCAGCGGCGAGACCCATTTCCTGATCAGCGATCTGCAGGGAGCCTTGCCGTATATCAAGGCCGGCAAGCTCAATGCGATGGCGGTGACAGGCAACAAACGTCTTGCCGTTCTGCCCGATGTCGCGACGGCTCAAGAGGCCGGCCTCAAGGATTACGAGGCGGTGGGATGGCTGGGCATCATGGCTCCGGCGGGTACTCCGCAACCCGTGATTGCAAGATTGAATGCAATCGTGAACAAGGCCATGCGCAGGCAGGACGTGTCCCAACGTTACCTCGAGCAGGGCTCGGAAACCTTCGACGGCAGCCCGCAGGACTTTCGCCGCTTCCTTGACGAGAACCGCCGCGGTTGGGAGCAGGTGATTCGCGCCGGCGGCATCACCGTCGATGCTTCCTGAACGGGACGGCTCATACCCTTCGAATCGGCCTGGCGACACTTTTCATCATCAAAGGATTTTCCATGCACATGTCTTCCATCTCCCGAGCGCCGAGGGTGGCCCTGGTCGGGGCTGGGATCGGCGGCCTGACCGCGGCGGCGGCCTTGCATCAGCGAGGCTTCGAAGTCTCAGTCTATGAGCGGGCTTCGCACCTCGGCGAGGTGGGGGCGGGATTGCAGATGGCGCCGAATGCGGTGAAGGTGTTGCGCGCGCTGGGCGTAGAAGAGGCTTTCGGACGCTTTGCCCCGGAGCCGTCCGTGCGTCTGTCCATCAAGTGGGACGACGGCACCGTGCGAGACCGCGTGCCATTGCCCGCGGCCATGCGGGCGCAATATGGCGCGAGCTATCACACCGCGCACCGGGCGGATCTTCACTCGCTATTGGCCAGCCTTGTGCCCGAAGGGACCATCCACACCGACGCGGAGTGCGCATCGGTCGAAAACACGAAGTCAGGGGCGGTCATCTCCTTGACGGATGGCCGGCAAGTCGAGGCCGATGTGGTGGTTGGCGCCGACGGTATTCACTCTCGGGTCGCGAGGTGTCTTTTCGGCGAACGCGAGGCCCGCTTCACGCACCAGATCTGCTGGCGCATCATTCTTCCCATGCAAGCATTGCGCGATGCGTCGGCGTCGCTGCCAGTCCCTCTGGATGGTTCCGAATATACGGGCTGGCTCGGGCCAACGGGGCATGTTCTTTTCTATCCGCTGCGCAAGGGAGAACTGCTCAACATTTTTGCCGGTCGAGTGGCCAAGGACGATTGGGCGGAAGAGAACTGGGCCGTGCCCAGCCGTATCGACGATATGCTGAAAGCCTATGCGGGTTGGCATCCGGGTATGCTCGATGTGATGTCGCGCGCGCAGGAAGTCTACAAGTGGGGAATCCGGGATCGTGACCCGTTGCAGGAATGGGGGCGTGGTCGGATCACATTGCTGGGCGATGCCGCGCATCCGATGATGCCGACGCTCGCACAAGGGGCCGCCGTCTCGATGGAGGACGGCTACGCCCTGGCGCATTTTCTCGACTACGGACGCGGCGATCTGGACAGCGCGCTGCTGGCTTATCAGCGCGAACGCCAACCGCGAGCCGCAAAGGTACAACTGCAGGCCCGCGATCAATTCCGCAATAACCAGTTGACGCCACCCCCGCCGCCGCTGCCGGTGGATTGGATCTATGGCTACGACGTTGCGAAGCTGCCGGTTTGAGATTTGCCAGAGTGCCGGCGTCTGGCACCCGCCAAAGCGATGGGCTTCATGAAGACGGCGCGCGGTGGAGCATCGTGCCCGGCCGCGCCGCGCTGACCGTCGACAGGATGGACTCGAATGCCTCGTGCGTCTGGTGCATCGCCGACGGCGAGGCCGGGTCGATCCACAGATAGCTGTAGTAATACATGCCCAGAAGCGCCTTGAGCCGGAAGCGCGAGTACGGCGCGAAGACGCCGGTCTTTTCGCCTTCGATCAGGGTTTCCTTCCAGATCCTCTCGTAGCTGGCATGTAGCGCCAGCACCGCCTGGCGCCGGTCGTCGCTCAGGGATAGGGTTTCCCGGAAGCAGACGGCCAGTTCGTCGCGATGGGCGCCGATGACGTCGATGAGTTCGGCGCCCAGGCGCCGCAGCCGCAGCGCCGGGTCGGCGATCTCGGCCTTGGCCAGCTTGGCCTGCTGGAGCAGCTTGGCCATGTAGCGCCGGCATATTTCCTCCAGCAGGTCTTCCTTGCTGGGGAAGTAGTGGTAGAACGCCCCGCGGCTGAGGCTCAGCGCCGCGCACAGTTCGCTCATGCCCACGGCATGGAACCCTCGATGGACGAAAAGCGCCGCCGCGCCGGCCAATATCCGATCGCGGTTGGCGGCCAGCTCTTCCGTTTTCCTGTTCACCACGATGGTTGTGGGCGCACTGCCTTGTCGATATCAGCGGGAATTGTAATGGGAGCCGGGGTGGGCGCGGCTCGCCGGCTCATGTACACTCCGCATGGCAGACCGACCGATCGGTCGGTCTGTGGGAT
>NZ_DATKFP010000209.1:0-5425 GCF_035511395.1 Sphingobium sp. | reverse complement strand
AGGGGAGGGCCGCCGCAGGACGGCGGCCCTCCCCTATATCGCGTCTGCGCGGCATTCCTTCAAGCTAGATCACGCTTTGCGATACCGGGCGAAGAGCAACACCGCGACAATGGCCACTGGACCAATGCCATCGCCGCATCAAACGCGCTGACCTTCTAAGGCGTTCTTCCTGCCTGCTATTTAATTTCCCGCGATGAAACTTGGATTACGACGACAGCGCCTGCGTCATCAGTGGAATTCCAACTCCCGGTCCGCCGCGTCCGTCTCTTCAGCGGACGGCTTGGCCATGAGGAAATCCTGAAAGTCGAGATAGCCCCGGTCCCGCATCTTTTGATGTGATCGCATATCGCGCCTCGTTGTTCGAGACAGCACTCTGCGTCCACTTCAATCCGTTCAGCCGATCATCAGTGCTCATAGATGCGCCGCCAAATGCGATACATTCTCGCAACAATCATTGCGAACGGGGAGGCAAGGCCTGGAAGATTTCGTCGCGGGTCAGTTATCAGCGCCGCGGACAGCCCGGACGTTGCAGGGGAACGACAACGGGTGGCTGGCCAAAGGGACGAGCCCTTGGCAGCGGACCGTCAGCCGGACCCGACGCGACAAATCGGGCATCGGCAAATTCTACGTGCGCTTCGCATCTGCCACGCTGGATACGGGCCATAGGCATGGTCGACCAGCGGAAGAATGGCGCCAGGCCCGAGGACAGTCCGATCGCCCATGGACCAGCGGATCATGCATCTCATCACTCACAAGAGGGTGGACCTGATCAATCTGCGTGAGATTGTGAAGCGGATTGTATCGCGCTTGCCCGATCATCCCGCGGTCTCGCCAGACCAGGCTCCGCGTCCAGAACAGGATGGGTTCCTGCCGCGCATAGGAGATTTCGGGGATACGGCCGAGATGCGAGACGAGCGCTTGCCGGGCGGCCAGCGAGATCGCGCCATTTGCGGCAATGTAGCCAGCCACGGCGACCAAGCCCCAGATCGCGGGCCAATGCCATGGCCTGCCTTGTCGCTCTTGCCGCCGCGACAGCCAGATGGCCAAGGGAAGGACGGTCCAGATCACCGCATCGATGATGAAGAGTGTCTCTGCGTGAAACCATAGATTGCTGAAAGGCGAGAGCAGCTGGACCGAATAGGTGGTCTGCAGATCGAGCAGCGGATGCGTGAGCGCACCCAGATAGCAAAGCCCGAACAGCCAGTGGGCGTTCATCGTGAAACCGCTTTGAAACGGCTCGCCCCGCCTGCACTGCCATCGATCCAGCAGCCACAGCAGACAGCCAAGCATAGCGGGCATGATCACAATCCCGCCAAGGAGACCATGGGTGAAACCGCGATGGGTTGCGAGCGGGAGCCACGGCGCCCAACCGAAAAACACATCGATGTCGGGCATGTTCGCGCTCAGGACGAGCGCAGCCAGGCCCTTACGCGACCTCGTCTTGAGCCCAGTCTGCCCAAGTGCCCATCCGGCCAGGCTATGTGTGAAATTATCCATGGCCGCTCAATGACCGACTGCGTTCGACATCATCATTCCGCATGCGTCATTTGATCGATACGGAGATGGGGCAATGATCCGAATAATGTTTCTGACCCTGTGCGTAGCGCGTTTCGGTAAAGCCGAGCATGTCTAGCCCTGCGCGTCTATCGAGGACGATATGATCGATGAAGCTGTCATAGCGTGGATCGCAGGCCGGCGGTGTGCCGGCATCGGCGAGGCGCAGGTCGGCATTGGTGGGTTCGCCATCGTCAATTGCGGTCCAGACTGAGTCTGCTCCCAGCCCAAGCCGACGATTCCAGTCCCCCAACACTGCAAAGCGGACATCGCCCGCTGCTGCCGCGTCGATCCAGCCTTCAAGCGCCGGCACCTGCTCCAGCAGCACGGAACATGCCTTTGCGTCCGTGCCCGAGAAACAACCGGATTTGAGATGAATGCCAAGCAGCCGGATCGGCGCATGGCCTTTTGGCCGGATCGTAACGTCCACGCCCGAACGGAGCTGGGCGCTGCCGAGCATGAGCGGCGTAAAATCCGGGTGGCGATCAAATGCGAGGTTCTTGCGGATGGCAAATCCCACCGCCTGGCGAATGAAGCTTTGCTCGGGATGCCGCCCACCGCAGCGTCCGCTGGCCTCGCCCTCTCGCGCTTCCATGACGATCACGTAACGCGCAGGATCGAAGACGCGCGCGGCGGCGTCCCGCGATTGAGCTTCCTGAAACGCGACGACATCGGCATCTAGCTGGTCGGCAATTTTTCGCATCGCCTGATAGTCCGCGCCCGTCCGCGGTTCGCATCCCGCTCCGTCCTTTTCAGCGAGGAACTCGAGGTTCCAGCTCGCAAGCTTGAGCGACCTATCGGCAGGAGCCGCCTCTCTCTGCGTTCGGGGCTGATTGACGGGTGCCGTCGAGCAAGCGGCAAGACTGAGCATGAACCCAAGAACAATGGAGCGATGCAATTTCATGAAAGGCTTTTGGCGGGCTTGTCTGCTTGCTGCAATCACTGAACCTTCTGCTGGGCTGCAACTGTGCAAGAAACCGCGCAGGCTTCGGACGGCGATGGCGGCGAGCGGTCGGGCGTAGGAGATGGCACCCCCTTTCCCGCTTCGACCGATCGCACATGTCATGGCCGCGGATGGGCATGTCGCAGATCCTCCCTGTCAGTCGGGGCTGCCAGTCAGAGCGATGTGGGCCGAGCGCATATAGTGCGCGAGCTCGGTATCGCTACTCTACAGCCGATCAAGCAGATCCTTCATATCAGCGAGATCCGACTCAGGCTTGAAGGCGCTGTCTGGAGACTGTTCGATGGCGAGGACCCCGATGCAAAGCGCCTTCTTGACCAGATGCAGATCGCGATCCTCGAAAACAGCCATGAGCAATTCCTCCTCGATCTTCGATCCACCATATAGCATCCGCAAAATTGTTGGCGCCAGGAATCTAGATCGCAAGGGTACCGCCGAGCTGGTTAGCGTCGCCGCGCAGATGTCACGGCACGGCTGTTCGTGCGACTATAATGAGCGGCGCTCCAAAAATGGCTGACAATCCGCCGACGTCCCGCAGCGCGTGTCGCGGATCGGCAAGTCTCGCCGTATTATGACTATTGCGTCCCGGCCGAGCGGCAGCCGCCGTTTAGACCCAGCCAGCGGGCCATCTTGCCAAGCTCGCATTCCAGAGCATCGCGCGCATGATCAGGAGCGTCGGCCTCGAAATGCACCGATTGCACGATGAGCTGAGTGGCTTGCCGATCGGCCTTGAGATCGACACGCGCGACCAGCCGATCCCCGAGCAGGAACGGCAGGACATAATAGCCAAATTGGCGCTTTTCGGCCGGCACATAGATCTCGATCCGGTAGCGGAAGGCGAACAGACGCTCGGTCCGTTCGCGCTCCCAGATCAGCGGATCGAAGGGCGCGAGCAGCGCCTGCGCCTCGATCCGGCGCGGACGGCGCGCATCGCGATGGAGCCAGGCAGAGCGCCAACCCGGCACCTCAACCGGGATTAATATGCCCTCTTCCGCCAGAGCCCGGACCGCCGGCAGCGCGTCATTTGGCGACAGTCGGAAATAGTCACGCAGCTCTCGGGTCGTCGCAACCCCGTGCGCCCTTGCGGCGCGTTCGATGAGGGCTTTGTGTGCAACCGCATCGGATGGTGTCGGCACGGCCAGCACCTCGTCCGGGATGACGCGTTCGGTCAGGTCATAGACCCGCTCGAAGCCGCCTCGCCGGGTAGCGGTCGTGATATGGCCCGCCCAGAACAGCCATTCGAGCGCACGCTTGGTGTCGCTCCATTCCCACCAGCCGGACTGACCTTTGTGCGCATCAAAGTCGGATGCAGCCAGCGGGCCATCGCCGCGGATGCGTTCGAGCAGCGCCATCGCTTCTGCGCGCCGCTCGGTGGCGAAGATGCGCATACCGGTCCAGCCCGCGTGGCCCCGATCTGCCTGGTCCATCCGCCAGCGCAGCAGAGGGTGCATGTCGAAGGGGAGCAGCGAGGCTTCATGCGCCCAATATTCAAATAGACGCCGCTTTCGTTTTGGCCCCCAGGCGATCGTGTCGAGATCGGCCCGGTCAAAGGATCCCAGTCTAGAGAAGGCCGGAAGATAATGGGCGCGAACGAGAACGTTTACGCTATCGATCTGATGCAGGTGAACCCGCTTGAGTGTATGGCGAAGTTCGGCCGGTCCCGGCGGAACCACAGGTTTGGCGCCAAAGCCCTGCGCGGCAAGTGCGATACGCCGGGCCATCGGCAAAGTCATGCGTTCGAGCGTCGTCACCGGACCCGGGCTAGCGCCAGGCGACGAGACTGGCAAGCAACCGGCCGATGGCAGGCCCCCAGCAGGGCTGCCACCGGCTTCCCTTGTCTATCGCCAGCCGAGCGCCGGTGCGACATGGCGCAAAATGGCGTCGATGACATGGCTGTTATACTCGACCCCCAACTGGTTGGGCACAGTGAGCAGCAGCGTGTCGGCCTCCGCGATCGCTTCATCCGCGCGCAGTTGTTCGATTAGCGCTTCGGGCTCGGCCGCATAGGACCTTCCGAACACCGCGCGCATATTGTCGATGATCCCCACCTGATCGCTGGCGTCACCGCGGCCGAAATAGGCGCGGTCGCGATCGTCCGTCAGCGCGAAGATCGAACGGGAGACCGATACGCGTGGCTCGCGGGCATGACCTGCTTGCCTCCAGGCATCGCGATAAGCCCGTATCTGCTTGGCTTGCTGGACGTGGAAAGGCTCCCCGGACTCGTCGGCCTTCAGAGTCGAACTCTGCAGGTTCATGCCCATCTGCGCGGCCCATATGGCCGTCGCATTCGATGCCGAACCCCACCAGATGCGTGTCCACAGGCCAGGCGAATGCGGCTCCAGCCGAAGAAGCCCGGGCGGGTTGGGGAACATCGGGCGCGGGTTCGGTTGGGCGAAACCTTCGCCTTTCAGCAAATCCAGGAAGACCTCGGCATGCTGGCGGCCCATATCCGCCTCGCTCTGACCTTCCGCTGGCGCATACCCAAAATGGCGCCAACCATCGATCACCTGTTCAGGCGATCCCCGGCTGATGCCGAGCTGGAGTCGCCCGCCGCTGATGACGTCCGAAGCGCCGGCATCCTCCACCATGTAGAAGGGGTTTTCGTAGCGCATGTCGATCACGCCCGTGCCAATCTCGATACGCTTCGTCTTCGCGCCGACCGCCGCCAGCAAGGGAAAGGGCGACGCGAGCTGCTGCGCAAAATGATGGACGCGGAAATAGGCGCCGTCAGCACCGAGTTCTTCGGCAGCCACCGCCAGATCGATCGACTGCAAAAGCACGTCGCTCGCCGTGCGGGTTGCCGAATGAGCAGCGTTCGACCAGTGGCCGAACAGTTCGGATTCCAGCAGGTCCGTGGGGATGGCGGCCGTGTTGATGGCCACGAAAGGGCCGTTGGCACGCGGACTGTGC
>NZ_DATKFP010000208.1:0-11825 GCF_035511395.1 Sphingobium sp. | reverse complement strand
CCATCGCGCATGATGGGCAGGCCATCGTCACCAGCCGATCGGACTGAATCGGTTAACGCGCGGAGTCAGATTTCATTGCTCACTGTGCATCCTGTCTTCGGGCCTTGGCCTGAAGGCAGCTTTACCTCAGCGTCATCTGATCCCAGGCTTCTGCCAGGCCGTTAACAGGCCTTTTCCAATATTCCGACAGCGCGTTGCCTGCCCCATGAGTGGAGCAGGGCACCCTGACGTGCAAGTTTCGTGCTGGCGACCGCGCATCGTCTGACGCTTATGATCCGCCCTCATTTTGGCAGCTGATGCAATTTTCGTCTCTTGCCTTTTTCCGAGGTCGTCGTAATTATAGCACGTGGTGCAATATCATGATCCAACATGGTGCAGCCAAGAGAGAGAGCAGGTGTCTAAGGTTCAGGCGTCGAAATGGACGGTTTGTCGCATGGGGTTACGGGCATTGGCGGGTGTCAGCAGCGTCGCGCTGATGCTGGGAGCGGCATGTGCGCAGTCTCCGGCGCGGCAGGTCATCACCGCCCATTCGCCTGAAGCGGGCGCGCCACCTCCGGCCTGGCCGGTACTGCCCCATGCGGCGAAAGGCGCTCCCAATGTGCTGTTGATCATGACCGACGATGTCGGCTTCGGCGCGAGCAGCACCTTTGGCGGCGCGATCCCCACTCCGGCCTTCGACATGCTGGCAAAGGCTGGCGCGCGCTACAACCAGTTCAACACCACCGCGCTCTGCTCGCCCACGCGCGCCGCGCTGCTCACAGGGCGCAACCCGCATATGGTTGGCATGGGCGAGGTGACGAACAATTCGACCTCCTACCCCGGCTATACCTCGATCATCCCTAAGTCGGCCGCGACCGTCGCCCAGTTGTTGCGCGACGGTGGCTACAGCACGGCCATGTTCGGCAAAGGGCATATCACGCCGGACTGGGAGCAAAGCCCGGTCGGTCCGTTCGATCGCTGGCCCACGGGCCTTGGCTTTGACTATTTCTATGGCTTCCTGAATGCCGATGCCGATCAGTTCGTGCCGGCGATGGTCCGGAATACGACGCCGGTCGATCCGGGTACGGGGCGCACCGACTATATTCTCGACCAGGACCTGGCCAATGAGGCGATTGCCTGGATCGACCAGAAACAGTCGCTGGCGCCCGATAAGCCTTTCTTCGCCTATTATGCGCCGGGTTCCGCGCATACGCCGCATCAGGCACCCAAGGAATGGCTCGACAAATTCCGCGGCAAGTTCGACGGCGGTTGGGATAGGCTGCGGGATGAGACTTTTGCCCGGCAGAAGAAGATGGGTGTGATCCCCACCGGGGCGAAGCTGACGCCGCGGCCCGACGGTTTGCCGGCATGGGATAGTCTGACCGCTGATCAGAAGCGGCTCTATGCCCGGCATATGGAGGCTTATGCCGCGACGCTGGCCTTTGCCGATCACCAGATCGGCCGGGTCATCCAGCATCTGAAAGACATCGGCCAGTTTGACGATACGCTGATCATCTACATCCAGGGCGACAATGGCGCGAGCGCGGAAGGTACGCTGGACGGGCTGATGTACGAACAGTCGCTGCTGGGGCGCAAGCAGGAGACGATGGACTATAAGCTGGCCAATATCGACAGGATCGGCACGCGCGATCTTTACGCGCACAATCCCGCACCCTGGGCCTGGGCGATGAACAGCCCGTTCCAGTGGTACAAGCAGGTCGCATCGCATTTCGGCGGGACGCGCAACGGCCTCGTCATGTCCTGGCCCGGCCATATCGAACAGGGCCAGACCGTCCGGTCGCAATATCATTTCGTGACCGACATCATGCCTACCATTCTAGACGCGGCGAAGGTCACGCCGCCGGCCGAATATGCGGGCGTCAAGCAACAGCGGATCGACGGCGTGTCGATGGCCTATACCTTCATGCAGCCAAAGGCAGCATCGCACCGCAATGAGCAGGTGTTCGAGATGCTGATGAATTTCGGTATCTACAAGGATGGCTGGTTCGCCGGCACGACGCCCGCCCGCTTCGCATGGGAAACGGGCAAGGTGGTGAATATCCCCGCAGATGAACGTAAATGGGAATTGTATAACGTCGCGAAGGATTTTTCGGAGGCGAATAATCTGGCGGCCAGGGAGCCGCAGAAGCTGGCCGAGATGCAGAAAGAATTCTGGAAGGTCGCGGCGGAAAATCAGATCCTCCCAATCCACAACAGCATTGCGGGCTTCGGCATGGAGGGGCGCCCGTCGTTGACCGAAGGGCGGACCGAATTCGTCTATCGCTCGCGTATACGTCGGGTGGGGCTGAACACCGCGCCGCCGATCGTCAACCGTTCTTTCACGATCGAGGCGGACATCATAGTGCCGGCAAATGGCGGTACGGGCGCGATCGTGGCGCAGGGTGGCAAATATAGCGGTTACAGCTTCGCCATGGTCGATGGAAAGCTGGAGTTCGGCCATAATGCGGTGCCGCCGCGTATCTCGGTGGTTCGGGCAACCGAGCCGCTCAGCCCCGGCGCGCATCATGTCGTCGTCGATTTCAAATATGATGGCGGTGGCATCGGCAAGGGCGGCGTGGCGACTATCCTGTCCGATGGCAAGCAGGTGGCGCAGGGCCGGATCGAAGAGACGATGCCGCGCTGGCTGTCGCATACCGAGGGATTCGACATCGGTGCCGACACGACCTCCCCCGTCCTGCCCGACTATCAATCGCCGGCGGAATTTCCCGGCGAGATCAGCCAGGTCAGGATCCGCCTCAAATAAGCAGGAACAGCCGCTTTCCCAATGGGAGGAGCGGCTGTTTTCACATCCAACATCGGACAAGGGTAGTGAGAATGAAGGTGCATGCAGCCATAGCACAGGCTCTCCGCGACAATGGTGTGGACGTGCTGTTCGGCCTGATCGGCGACGCCAATCTCTACATGGTCGACAGCTTCGTGCGCGATTGTGGTGGGCGCTTCATCTCCTCGGCCAACGAAGCGGGCGCGACGCTGATGGCGCTGGGCTACAGCAATGTCGCCGACAGGCTTGGCGTCGCGTCGGTCACACATGGCGCGGCCGTCACCAATACGGTGACGGCGCTGGTCCATGGCGTGAAGGCGCGGGTGCCGATGCTGCTGCTGATTGGTGACACGGCGGTCGCCGATCGGGAAAATTTCCAGAACACACCCCAGCGCGACCATATCGTGGCGACCGGCGCAGGCTTTGAACAGCTGCGATCTCCCGCCACGATTACGCAGGATGTGGCGACCTGCATCCGCCGGTCCTTTGCCGAAAGGCGGCCGATCGTCCTCAACATTCCCGTGGAGTTCCAATGGCTGGACGCGGAATATGAGGCGAAGCCCTGGAAGCCGGTCGACGGGCGATTCACGGTTCCCGAAAGCGACGATCTGGACAATGCCATCGGCGTCATCGCCGCCGCTCGCCGTCCGGTGGTGCTGGCCGGTCGCGGCGCGATCAGCCCGGAGGCGCGTGCGGCGGTGTTGCGTTTCGCCAAACGGATAGAAGCGCCGGTGACTACGACCCTTCAGGCGAAGGATCTGTTTCGGGGTGAGGCTTTCGACCTTGGCATCTGCGGTACGCTGAGCCAGCCTGCCGTCATCGACACGCTGGTGGAGGCCGACTGCATCATCGCCTTCGGTGCCAGCCTCACTCCTTACACCTTGTCCCATGGCGCCTTCGCCAAGGGCAAGCGCTTCGTGCAGGTGGACAATGATCCGGCACAATTTGGCCGCTATATGACGCCCGACGTCGGCATATTGGGCGATGTCGCCCGCACCGCGGACCTGTTCACACAATGGTTGGACGCCGCCGAGATCGAGGGCGCGAAGGCGCGGGACGATCGGCTCGCAGCCACGCTTGCGGCCGCGTCCCCCTGGGAGGGGATGGTCGAACCATTACCCGAAGAGCCTGTCGACATGCCGCGCGCTATCTGGCTGCTGGAACGGGCCTTCCCACGCAATCGCACGGTGGTGACGGACGGTGGCCGCTTCCTGACCGAACCTTGGAAGAATTTGCGCGTACCTGATCCGCGCCAATTCCTCATCACGCTCGCCTTCGGATCGATCGGCCTGGGCATGGGTCATGCCATCGGCGCGGCGTTGGCCAAGCCTGATGTGCCGGTGCTGCATGTCACCGGCGATGGAGGCTTCGTGCTGGGCGGCCTCGCTGAATTCAACACGGCGGTCCGGCACAAGTTGGATGTCGTCACGGTCATCTGCAATGACGGCGCCTATGGTGCCGAGCATATCCAGTTCCGCAACAAGAATATGGACCCGGAATTGTCGGTATTCGAATGGCCCGATTTCGCCAAGGTGGCCGATGCGCTGGGCGGGCGGGGCTTTTCCGTGTCGACCTTCGGCGATATGGATCGGGCGATCGCCGCGATCGAAACGCGCGATCGCCCGATCCTGATCGACATGAAGTTCGATCCGGATGCGATGCCGCCACTGCCCTGACGGAAGCGGGCAGGGCGATATAATCGAAGATCGTGCCGCCCTGAAGCGCCGAAATTCAGACGATTGCACTCGGCAGCGGCTCGCCGTGCAGGAAGGCCGCGATATTCTCCGCGCATCTATATTTGGCCTCGGCCATGGCGCGCTCGGCCCATGCACCGACATGGGGCGTCATGACGAGGCTGTCGATATGCCGCCAACGCGTTCCATCATGCGGCTCGTCCACGAACACGTCCAGACCGGCGCCGGCGATGCCTCCCATTTCCAGCGCCATCAGCAATGCCTGCTCGTCGACCAGCGATCCCCGCGAGATGTTGACCAGATAGCCGCGCGAACCCAGCGCCTCCAATATGCGCGCATCGATGATGCCTTGCGTTTCGGCGGTTGCCGGCGCTGCCACGATCAAGGCGTCGCAATCCCGCGCCAGATGCTGGAGGGAGGATGCACGCGGCCAGGGGGCGTCGGGCTTGTCGCGCGGCCCCCACCAGCTGATGGCCGACCCGAAGCCGGCCAGCCGGCGTCCGATCGCATTACCGATCGCGCCCAATCCAACGATGCCGCATCGCATGCGCGACAGAGACGGAACCATCGGCAACAGCAAGCCGCCTTTCCAGGCGCCGTCCCGCACCATCCGATCGGCGAGCGGGATCTGGCGCACGGTAGCGAGCAACAAGCCGAGCGCCATGTCCGCCACATCCTCGTCATTGACCCCTCGGCCGACTGTCACCCGCACACCCCGCCGGCGCGCTCGTTCGACATCGATCCCGTCATAGCCGGCGCCAAGGCAAGCGATCAGGCCCAGATCGGGGAAATCCCAGACCGCCTCCTCCATCGGCGCGCCGCCGGCCGTGATGACGGCACGCACGCCGCGCCCGTCGCCGCGCGCATAAGCGGAAAGATCGCCGATGCTACTGCGTGGAACAAGCGTGCAGCAGGCATCGAACGCATCGACGACATCCAGATGCTCCAGATACAGGAGCACGGATTCTCTGACGGCGGTCATCGCATCCATGTCAGTTGCGGTCAGTCACGATAATCGGGGCGGGTCCGGTCCAACTCGCGCCGCAACGCGACCCAGTCCATTGCCCCGTTGGGCTTGCCGCCCCAATTATAGGTCTGCTCATGCACCAGATCCTGAAGTCGATCATCGAGCAGCCGCACCTGGGCGCCGCCACTCAACGCCGCGATCTGGATTTCGCAGGCGCGCTGCGTCTGCATCATCAGCCAGAAAGCCTCACCGACCGTGCGGCCGACCGTGAGCAGACCATGGTTGCGCAGGATCAGCACATCCTTGTCGGCCAGGTCGCGCCGAAGCGTCTCGCGCTCCGCCTCGATCAGCGCGACGCCTTCATAATCATGATAGGCGAGCCGTCGGCCCACCAGCAGGGCCTGCTGGCTGATCGGCAGCAATCCCTGTTCCTGCGCCGCGACTGCAACGCCGGCTGCGGTATGCGTGTGCATGACGCAGGTCACGTCCGGCCGTGCCGCATGGATGGCGCTGTGGATCAGATATCCCGCCGGATTGATGACGCCGCCGGGGCTGCGCACTTCGCCTTCCAGCGTGACCTCCACCAGATTGCTGGCGGTCACTTCATGAAACAGGCTGCCGAAGGGATTGATGAGGATGCGCTCTTCCGCGCCCGGCAGTCGCGCCGAAATGTGAGTCGCGATGAGATCGGTCATCTTGTGCAGATGGGCGAGGCGATAGCAGGCGGCGAGATCTTCGCGGATCGCCCGCTCATCCTCAACCGTCGCCGCGCCGTCCAGGATTTCAAATGCCGTCGCCATATGCGTGTCTCCACTCTCGCGGGGCCGCTTTCGTGCGGCCTCAAAACAATCCATATGGCTTGTTATTATATGCTATGCTCGGCTACGTCCACTCCGACCATCACATTTCCAGCTTATTTCGCAAAAAAATAACACATGTGTCGTTTTCACTTGCAGAGCGCCTCTCGCCTTGCGATCTAGCGATTATCGACGCGGCCGGCAGGCGCGCGGAACCGTGGCGCGAACAGGAGAGTGAGAATGCAGCTCAGCCGCGAGCGCATGTTGCAGGCCTATCGGCAGATGAAGGTGATCCGCGAGTTCGAGGAGCGCCTGCATGCGGAAATCCAGACTGGGGAAATCGCCGGTTTCACCCATCTCTACAGCGGTCAGGAAGCCGTCGCCGTCGGCGTATGCGAGCATCTGACCGATGACGACTATATCATCTCCACCCATCGCGGACATGGCCATTGCATCGCCAAGGGTTGCGACGTGAAGGGAATGATGCAGGAAATCTATGGTCGCGCCGGCGGGCTGTGCAAGGGCAAGGGGGGCTCGATGCATATTGCCGACGTGGAAAAGGGCATGCTGGGCGCGAACGGCATCGTCGGCGCCGGCGCGCCGATTGCGGTTGGTGCAGGCATCGCTGCCAAACTGGACGCCAGGGGTGGCGTGTCCATCGCCTTTTCGGGCGACGGCGCCTGCAACCAGGGCACGACGTTCGAGGCGATGAACATGGCGGTGGTGTTGAAGCTGCCGGTGATCTTCCTGTTCGAAAATAATCATTATTCGGAACATACCGGCGTCGACTATGCGGTCGGTACGGCGGGCGATATCGCCAGTCGCGCAGAGGCCTTCGGCATGAAGGTATGGCGCGGCAATGGCTGCGACTTCTTCGATACGTTCGATGTGATGCGTGAAGTCATCGACTATTGCCGTGCCGGCAACGGTCCGGCCGCCGTCGAACTGGATACCGAGCGCTTCTTCGGCCATTTCGAGGGCGATCCGCAGCGCTATCGTGGCACGGGCGAACTGGACCGCATCCGCGAGGAACGCGACTGCCTCATGAGCTTCCGCACCAAGGTGACGGAGGCCAAACTTCTCGACGCGGCCGATCTCGACGCGCTGGATGCCGATGTGCTGGGTCTGATAGACGCATCAGTCGCGGAGGCGCGCGCCGCGCCCAGGCCGTCACCCGACGACGTCCTGACCGACGTCTATGTGAATTATTGAGGGGGAGGGCATCATGGCAAGAATGCAGCTGCGCGAGGCGATCAACCTCACCCTCCATCAGGAGATGGAACGCGACCCCAATGTCATCTGTCTGGGCGAGGATCTGGTGGGCGGCATGGGCACCGCCGGTGGTCCCGAAGCGATCGGTGGCATCTGGAAGACGACGGCGGGTCTTTATGATAAATTCGGCGCCGGCCGGGTGATCGACACCCCGATTTCGGAAAGCGCGATCATTGGCGCCGCGGCAGGCGCGGCGCTTGCAGGAAAGCGCCCGGTGGCCGAACTGATGTTCGCCGACTTCATCGGCGTCTGCCTGGACCAGATCTGGAACCAGATGGCCAAGTTCCGCTACATGTTCGGTGGCAAGACCACATGTCCGGCCGTCATCCGCGTCGCCTATGGCGCGGGTCGCAATGCCGGGCCGCAGCACAGCCAGGCGGCCTATGCGATGATGACCGCCATTCCGGGGCTGAAGGTCGTCATTCCGTCCACTCCGGCCGAAGCAAAGGGGCTTCTGGCGACTGCCATTCGCGACGATGACCCGGTGCTCTTCTTCGAACCGAAAGCGCTCTATGCGACCAAGGGCGAAGTGCCGGAGGAGGAATATCTGATCCCCTTCGGCCATGCCCGCTCCGTGCGCGAGGGCGAGCATGCGACCATCGTAACCTGTGGCCAGCTTGTCGGCACGGCGGAACAGGCCGCCGATGCGCTGGCAAAGGAAGGCATCAGCTGCGACGTGCTAGATCTGCGCACCACCAGCCCGATCGATGAGGAAGCGATCCTCGATTCTGTAGAGCTGACCGGCCGCCTGATCGTGGTGGATGAAAACCCGCCACGCTGCGGCCTTGCCGCCGATATCGCGGGCCTTGTGTCCAGCAAGGCCTTCGCCGCCTTGCGCGCACCGATCCAGATGGTCACGCCGCCGCATACGCCGGTACCCTTCGCGCCGGAACTGGAGCAGGCCTATCTGCCGTCGGTCGCGCGGATCGATGCCGCCGTGCGTGCCGCCATTTCCTACCGCTGAAAGGACGCGCCATGAGCAAGCTGCGCGCATTCACCATGCCCAAATGGGGCATTGAGATGACCGAAGGCGTCATCGCCAACTGGGAGATCGCAGAAGGCGCGTCCTTTGCCAAGGGCGACCTGCTGACGCTGATCGAGACCGACAAGATCACCAATGAGGTGGAGGCGGAATATGATGCCTTTGTCTGCCGCTTGATCGCTCAGCCGGGAGAGACCTATCCGGTCGGCGCGCTGCTGGCCGTGTTCGGCGACGGCGCGGCTGACGCCGGGGTGGTGGACAGCTTTGTCGCCAGCTTCGGTGGTGCGGCTGCACCTCCGGTCGTCGGGAACGACGCTCCGGCCCCGGCGGTGGCGGCGCCTGCTGTTCAGGTACCGATCGACAATAAGGTCATCAGCCCCGGTGCCGTCAATCTGGCGCGCCGCGACGGCATCGACGTGTCGGGCATCAACGGATCGGGTCGCAATGGCCGGATCACGTTTCAGGATGTCGATCAGGCGGGCAAGGCTCCGGTGGCGCTGCCCTACGGCGCCCCGGTCTCGATCACGCCAGTGGCGGGACTGGACCAATATTTCGCTTCTCCGCTCGCCAAGCGGGTTGCGTCCAGCCACGGGGTCGATCTGGGCAAGGTCGCGGGCAGCGGACCGCGCGGACGCATCAGCAAGGCCGATGTACTCCAGCATGTCGTTCCCACCACGCCCGAACCAGTTGCTGCGGCGCCGGTTGCAGCAACCACGCCGTCGCCAATCCCCGCAGACGGCGTGCGTGTCGTCAGGATGTCGCCGATGCGCAAGGCGATCGCCAGGCAGTTGACCCTGTCGAAATCGACGATCCCGCATTTCTACCTGCGCAACAGCGCAGCGATCGATGCTTTGCTGGCGATGCGTGAACAGGCCAAGCGCGCGACCGGGGCCGCCCCGTCGATCAACGATTATCTGGTGCGCGCCTGCGCACTGGCGCTGGTCCGCCATCCCGACATCAATGTGCAGGTCCATGGCGACGAGATTCACCAGTTCGGCCATGCCGACATCGCTGTGGCGGTGGCGACCGACAAGGGGCTGCTGACCCCGATAATTCGTGCCGCCGATACCAAGAGCGTTGCGGCAATCTCCGCCGAGGTGAAGAGCCTCGCCGAGCGTGCCCGCGCCGGGAAGCTAGCCCCCGAAGAGTTCCAGGGCGGCAGCTTCTCCATCTCCAATCTGGGCATGTTCGGCATCGACACGTTCGACGCGATCATCAACCCGCCGCAGGGCGCCATCCTGGCAGTCGGCGCGGGTCGCCAGTCGGCGGGTGCGGCGAACCACGCGCTTCAGTTCAGCACCCGCATCCAGCTGTCGCTGTCCTGCGACCATCGGGCCATTGACGGGGCGGTCGGGGCAAAGTTCCTGGCCGAACTGACCGCGCTGATCGAGATGCCGGAGGAACTGACCCGCTGAAAATGCGGGCGCTGTGCAGAAATCGGCCGAAATATGGCTTGGCTACGATGCCGGCGCTTGTGGAATCCACATCGGCGTTGGATATTGCCGAAGATGCATCAGCCCGATCGGGCATGGGGAGGCGATATCGAATGCCCGAAGTGAAGCTTGTCGATCTGTCGGAACTGGAGCCGGCCGGACTGGCGCGTCCGGACGCAGGTCTGCAACAGCGCAAAAGTTCGGACACGCGGATCGCCATTTTGGAGGCCGCGATCGATTGCCTTGCGGAACTGGGCTATTCGCGCACGACCAATCGCCTGATCGCCAAGGAGGCGAAGGTATCGCGTGGCGCCATGCTGCATCATTATGCGACCCGGCAGGATCTGATCGAGTCGGTGATCGACTATGCCTTTTATTGTCATATGGAGGAATTTGGTCGCGCGATCCGGGGTCTGTCCGATCAAGAGCGCAAGCGCGACAATAGCGGTATCGCGCTCGATTGGGAACTGTTCCTGTCCCGCCCGCACAAGGCCTATCTGGAACTGACCATGGCTGCGCGCACGGACGAGGAACTGCGCGCCATCTTCGTGCCGAAGGCGCAGCGCCACGATCGCATCTGGTGCGATCAGTTGCTCGCCGTCTTCCCCGAATGGAGCAATGATCTGGAACTGCTCAATCGCTCCCGCCGCGTGGTGACGGCGATGATGAGCGGGATGATCCTCAACCGCGACATCTGGAACGACAGTGCCATGGAGCAGACGCTGCTTCAGTTCCTGGCGGATATCCTGATCAGGCTGCGCGAGGGGGAGCTGGCCTTCGCAGCGCCGCCATCACCCGCACCAAAGAGGCGGACAAAGGCAGGATAGCAGGAGCCCGTTCCCCACCGGACGCCGGATGCATCGCACAAGAAGGGCGGCCCATGCACCGGACGGGCCGCCCTTCCTGTCATGTGGCATCAGCGCCTCACTTCACCGGCGCATGCTTGTCCAGCCAACGGTCGAGATTTTCGTGGAAGAAACGCACGCGCCGTTCCTGTCCAGCCAGGCATTCGCGCTGGAAACCGCGCGAATGCAGCGCCTTCTGCTGCTTGCCCCAGATCGCCACATCCTGGTCGATGGTCGGCCCCATCGTATAGTCGCCCGCCTTGCCGGTCTGGTGCGGGGCTGGCACGTCCAGGCTCACCGTGTCGCGCAAGGTCGGTGAATAATAGGTGGTCTGCCCTTCCGGAAAGAGGTTGAGGAACCACATGTCGAAATAGCATTTTTCCGGGTCGGTCGGGTGCGGGCGCGCCCGCAGCCAGATATTGCCGTCCGGCTTCAGGCTGAGCGACAGGTTCGGAAAAAGCGTATAATGCCAGTTGTCGGTCAGCATATTGTCGTCATAGCGGGAGAAGTCATAGCCCTTCTCCTGGCCCAGCAGGCGCTTCTGCTTTTGCAATGCCGCCCGCAGATCATGCATGCGTCCCCGGAAATCCTCCGGGTCGAGACCCCAGAATTTGAGATGCTCGCCCAGTTGGCGGATCACTTCCGGTTCGCTGCCGCGCACGGTCTGGCTCGGCTGGCCGCCGGGCATCAGCATGCGGCTGTGCCCGCTCTCATACAGGTCGAACTGCGAGTAGAGGTAGGAAAATTCCGCGACGAACTTCAACTGCGGATGGGCGTGGAAGACATGGTAGGACTCGTTGAAATTGTCCTGCACCAGCTTCCAGTTGAAATCGCCCTCGACCGTGACCCACAGGGTGCGGACCATCTGGTCCATGGGATAGGCATCCATCTGCTCGGCCACGGGCGCCAGGAATTCGTGCAGCGGTTCGCAGTCGTCATCCATGTTGAACCAGACCATGCTGCCCCATATGTCGGACTTGATTTCGACCAGCTTCTTTTCCATGCACTTGGCTTCGGTGGGAAAGTCGGGCAGGTCCGGCACCGTTTTGATCTGCCCTTCCAGGCTGAACGACC
>NZ_DATKFP010000207.1:0-2955 GCF_035511395.1 Sphingobium sp. | reverse complement strand
GATCGGTCCGGGTTGCTCGCCGGGAGGCCTGTCGTGTCCGACCGGGATCGAATGGCCTGAGACGCCTGACCGGAAAGCGCTTCGCCTTGCGCGCGGCGAGGTCGTCCCAGAGCCGAACCAGACCACCTTTGCCGGTGATGGTCAGTTCCTGTCCGGGATTGGGGTGGGTGGACCAGCTATCGAACACCCCGCGCTCGAATTCCGGGATGGAGGCTGTCGTCAGCGTTTTTGGCTTCGGAATGTTGCCCCAGCAAAGTTGCCCGTCGAGATAGACATTGAGCACCGGCGAGTGCAGCACCGGGGTATCGATGCCGGGGCGTTCGTTTGCCGGCAAGGCGTAAACGCCGAACCCCGATCGGGTCGCGATGAACAGATGCGGCGGATACGGGACCGGCATAGTGGTTCGCGCGGCGAGCACCTGCAGGCCGGCGGGCGGATCCGTGAGAGCGAAATAGGCCGGGCGAACCTGGGTCGGGATCCACCATGCGAGCATGTCGGGATGAGCGACCAGCACATTGTCAGGCAGGAATTCGGGAAGAACGGTCCGGCCCAGGGCCTCGGTCCATTGACGCAGATGCGCGCGCGACAGCGATGTGCCCGCGCCGATGATCGGCTTTCCCTCATCGTCATGCTCGATCGCATGGATGCTGGCGAATGCGGCGGCGCCCGCGCGAGCGGTGGCATAGGGACTGGCGTTGCGGATCGGCTGGCTGCGGTAAAGGAGAATGGCGTTGGTCAGCGCGAGGCCGCCGGCGGTCGCTTCGAACTGGGTGCGGTGGTCGGACATAAGGAACCTCAAAGGTTGGCTGGATCGAGCTGGATCAGGTCCTGCGCGGCGAGCAGGAACCGCGCGCCGACACGCAAGGACGCGAACCAGTCGTCGATCGGGACTGAATCTGGCAAAGGGCAGAAGCCGGCGATGTCCATGAAGCCGTATTCCATCCCGTGGCGTCCGACGTCATCGACCTCGCGTGCGAACTGCTCGACCGGAACGAGCGTCAGCGGGGGCAATGTCGAGCATTCCTCGATGCCGGGGAGATACTCTTGGGCAATCTCGATATCGAATTGCCAGGCGCTGCGCTCCGGTCGGAGTTTCCCGAGAGCGGCGTACGCCTTGCGGAGTTCCTCCAGTTTCCGGTGTAAGCCGTTCGGAAGTTCCGCCGATGCCCCCGCGTTTGCCGCGATCATCCAATCGGGCCGGCGAGACTCCATGTTGGATGGCAGAGTGAGTTCCTCGATATCGTCAGGATCCATGCCCTGATATTCGACGATCCACTGCCGCGCGGTTTCATCATCGGTCGCGCCGTCCCAATAGTACATAGAGATTTCATCGAAGAGGTCCTGGTAGCCGAAGATCGGAAGGGCGCGGCCCAGCATATCGTCGAGGGCCTTGTAGGCTGCGGCGCGCCAGGGAATGGGCGCATCGCTGTCTTCGATCCATCCGAGGTCGAGTTGCCCCATGCTGTCGCAGATCACCGCGATAGCCGGCGGATAACCTTCGTTCCCGTGAAGAACCGCGACCCTGAAGTCCGCGAATTCGACGGAGCCCAGAATGTCGAGCACCGCCTTGTCGAACAGTCGTTCGATGCGCTGGCGCGCCTGGTCGCGAGTATAGCGTTTAGCCGTCGTTTCCCGAGACGTGGCCCAGCGGCCTATCAGCTTGTGATGGGACGCCAGTGGAGCATCGAAGAGGGCGGGAATGTCGCCGGACAGTGCAACGGCCCGCCCCGCGAGGTCAGCCAAGGGGTGGAAGGCGCAGGCCCGGTGGCGGCGGGAGCGGCCTGGGAGCCTTGCTCCCGCCGTCCCCGGACGCGAGAAGGATGCACGCGTGGAGCGCCTGGGTTTGCTCGCTGCAGATTGGCTGGGTGAATTCGGATGTGTCGCCATTGCCGGGCTCGATCCATTCGATGAGCGTTTTACGAACTGCGGACGGGATCGCCGCGCTGCTGCCGCGCGCCACGGTCAGCCCTTGGTGCCGACGGCGCGCCGGTATTCGGTGACGTGAGCGCCGCCCGACACGCCGGCGTCGACCATCTCGGCGTTGAGAACCGCGGGGTAGAGCGTGGCATGGTAGGCACGCAGACCGTCGGGATCGTTGGCGAGATGCGGCGGAACCGGAAGGTCGATGCCGTCATAGCGGTACGCGCGGGTGAGATGGTTGATCTGCATGAGGTAAAACTCCCGGCTTGGGTCGTGGCGAGATTTGAGCGGAGTCCGGTCAGAACAAGGTGGCGGGTTGGTCCGGTTTGGCGTCGACCGGCGGGGTGACCGCGTGCTGGAGCTTCGGAGGACTCACAGGCACCGTCGTCTTTGCTGTCGCGGCCTTCGTGGCGGCCTTGGCCTTCGCGGCCTCCGCTGCGGCGATCCTTGCGTCCTCGGCCGCCTGGCGCTGATCGGCGATCTGGTCGGCAAGGGTCTTGCGCGTAGCGATGAGCTGGCCGAGTGCGCCGTCCGATCCACGGCCAAGTTCCGCATCGATCTCCACGGCGGTTGCGGTGATCGAGATCGGGCGGGTCTCGCCGGATTCGAGACCGTGCTTCGCGCCTTCCGCCTTGCGGGGAATGACGGTCAGCGTGACGGTATCGTCGGGGCCGGCGACAAGATCGAAACCGAGCGAATAGTTGGCGAGAAGCGGCAGCAGGTTGGCAATCAACATGGGCGTTGGTCCTTGTCTGGAAGGGTGAGGGTGTCGGTCAGGCGGCGATTTGCGAGATGGGAGCGTCGGCCGGCTGGGCAGCACGATCCGGGGGCGGTCCATAGGCGCCATCGAGCGTCATGCAGCCCGGCAGACGTCCCGCCCAATCGAACCCGATGCGATTGAGCATGCTGGTGACAAGCTCGGTCTTTTTCGATGCGAGCAGCTTGGCGAACCGTTTCTCGCCGACATGCGCGATCAGGCCGCATTCCTGGGCGATGAACTTGAGCTCTTCCTTTGTGTAGCGCTCGAGAAAGGTC
>NZ_DATKFP010000206.1:0-10764 GCF_035511395.1 Sphingobium sp. | reverse complement strand
AGTTTGCACGCTGGCGACGTGTGACGGTCTTTGTGTCAGTTGCCTGTTCGAACCAAATACAACGCCGCACCTCCTCACCGGGCGCGAGATTGTGCAAGACATGTCCGACGATCTCCCGGAGACCGCTCGCGACCAAATTGCCTCTTATCGGGTTGGACTTGTCGCGCGCTATCCTGTAGGCGCCTTTCAGAATTGTTCTGAGAAACCGATCCTCAGGAAAGTACCGAACGAGATCCGCTCGTAATGAATTAATGTCGTTCCAGGTCGCAGCTTGGGTTTGGGGCATATTTATTTCACGAGCACTGCGTCCGAATTCGCCATGAGCGGAGCTTTCTCGCGCGAGCATCAATATTTTTCAAAGCTGGGATTGTAAAAACGATCAGCAAGCTCGCCAAGTATGGAACGCGCTTCTCGCACTGCGTGAAGCGCTGGAGGGCTTGCGATCTCTGCAATTAGCGTGTCGTCCTTGGCGATTGTAGCGACTATCCGCAGCAAGGTGGCGAAGGAGTCGCGAAGCATGTCGAGCACATGAGGCTCGCACCAGAGGTCGCCGAAGTCCCGCTTTCGGACTTCTCCGTGCCATCGCGGGTTTCGGGAGAATACGAGCGCGCTCTCCATTCTGAACGATACGCCATGTGCGATATTGTGTCGGATGATGAACCCGGAGCGGGCGGCTCGGTACCAGTTTTCCAGCATGCTGTGGACAGCGCCGTCCGTTACGCTAGCGACATGCTTTTCGAGCATCGTGATGAGTTCAGTAATCGGCCTTGCATCGGTTTCCGGCCGAATTCCTTTTGGGTCGATCCTCTCCAAGACCCAGATGGCACGCTCAAGGTGGTATTCGATGTTCGCAGCAAAGACGATGATCGAGGCCAATTTCGGTCCAACGATTTGGTCCAGGCCCAGCGCCGCATCGAGCTGATCGGCTCGTCCGAATTCCCGGGTGGGTTGCTCCGTCATGTGCTCGTCCGTTCTGCCGTGTCTTGGGCGTGGCCCTTTTGATGGGGCGATTGACCGGGAGGGAAGCGTTTTTTGAGCAGGAAGTCCGGCCCGCTCTGAGGCTGCTGGTGGAGGATTGTGCGTACCACTTTCTGGTCCAACGCCCGTTCGAGTGCACGCCCGAAGTTGGTCATGTTGCTGACGACGGCATCTCGCCGGACGGCGTGTCTCCAGTTGATCGCGGCACCTTGGGGCAATGTCCAGTTCAGCAAATGCGTGAGCGCCATGTGCCCAAACATCATGCCCGCATCGTCGTCGGCGACGAAATGAAGTTCGATATGGGTGTCGCTATGGGTCTGTCGTTCGGCCAAATCCCACGTCGTGAAGAGGGGCGCCACGTCTGGGGCAAGCTCGCTGGCACCCTTGCCATCCGCGACGATGAAGCCGACCTTATCAATCCGCATTTGCCACTGTTCGGTGACCGTACCGTCGTGTTCTTCGGTGGCGAGTAGTTTTTGCTTCCTGCAGCGAAACCGTATGCCCGCGCCCGGTGCGATCTTGTAGGCGACATCGCCGGCGAGAACGCCGAGCAGGTTCTCTTTCATGGCGTCGCCGAAGCGGATGTTGAAGTTCTTGCGCGCCTTGGTGAGGTGCCGTGCTTCGAAGAGTGTCCATATGCCATGATGTTTCCAGGCGATGAGCAGCGGCATGTTGACGAGGGTGGCATAGGCAGTGAGCCGTTCGAGATATTCAGGTGTGAAGGATAGGGTTTGCTTCGTCTTGGATTTGACCTCGATGAGCAGAGGGCCGGTGTTCTCGAATTGCGCCAAGAGGTCTGGAACCTGGTAGGTGTCTCGAGAGGTAAGAGGCGCCTGGTGTTGATCGAGCTTGTGAACGAGGCGCGCCTTACCGAGCCAGCTGCAGATGGCGGTAAACTCGTCCTCGGCGGGCAGCCCAACGTCGAGGCGTCGAACGCGGTCGGCAATTGTCTTTGGATCCGCCTCCCAGCCCAGTTCGGAGAGCACCTCCTGAATTAGCCGATCGCCATCGTCTGCTGGTTGCATGTCATCGGTTCTCGCGAACATATTTCAAAGTCCGCGGTATACGCGGTGTTTGCAATATTAAGCTTACTTCAAGGGCTCGATCATGCTGCCCGGCCGGGGAGCCGGTCGTGTCGCTGGCGGTTCAGTCCTTTGATGAACCCCATTTCATTGCCCAGTGCCCTTCTGACCTTGTGAGCCTTCAATCTGATCAGGGGCAAGCCGCCGTTAAGGGTGTGCGCCCTTCTGATCGGCATTGTCAGTTCTAGGTTGAAAACTGTCAGAAAACTATATATATTTCTGACAGGAGAACAGCCATGCAGTGTTTGACTGACCAGATTCTTGAACACGCGAAGCGGCTGCCGGAGGGCACGCCCGTTGCGGCTAAGAGCCTGCTTCACCTTGGTAATCGGGCCGCGGTGGACCAAGCGCTGTCGCGCATGGCCGAGCGGAGACAACTGATCCGGGCCGGCCGGGGCGTTTACCGCCTGCCAGTCACGAGTCGGTTTGGGACCAGAGCGCCGTCCGTCGAACAGGCGGTCGAGGCGCTCGCCGCCCAGCGTGGCGAGGTTATCGTCTCGAGCGGCGCGGCCGCTGCCAATAGCCTCGGGCTTACGACGCAGGTGCCGGTCCGATCCGTCTATCTAACGTCGGGGCGGACCCGGAAGATGAACCTCGGCAAGCAGATCGTCGAGCTTCGCCACGCGCCGCGCTGGCAGCTCGCCATGGCGCATCGGCCAGCGGGACAGGCAGTTCGAGCGCTGGCCTGGCTCGGCCCGGAAAGAGCCGAGTCGGCCCTCCAGACCCTGAAGCGCAAGCTACCGCCCGCCGCTTTCAGCGAGTTGGTGGCGGCCGCGCCTCAGCTTCCGACCTGGCTCGCGCGCAGCGTAGGAAAGGTCGCGCATGGCTGATGCCTTCCTCCTCCTTCCGGCCGAGGATCGCCGGGAAGCCTTGAGCGTCGCTGCCGATCGCTCGGGCCGACCGGCGCACCTGCTTGAGAAGGATGCGTGGGTGGTGTGGGCGTTGGCGACGCTCTACGGTTCGCCGCTCGGCGAACATCTGGTCTTCAAGGGCGGCACTTCGCTGTCGAAGGCCTATGGCGTCATCCGGCGGTTTTCCGAGGACGTCGATCTGACCTACGACATTCGCGCGCTCGCCCCCGACCTTGTCGGAGACAATGGTGAAGCGTTGCCGAAAACCCGAAGCGAGGAAAAGCGCTGGACGAGCGCAGTGCGCGAGCGCCTGCCGGATTGGGTGGCGGGGACGGTTAAGCCGGTCATCGCCGAAGCGCTGGCGGGCGAATCCCTATCGGCCGTGATCCGGATCGATGGTGAGAAGCTCTTCATCGACTATGAGGCGACGACGACGGGCTCGGGCTATGTGGCCCCGAGCGTCATGCTCGAATTCGGCGCCCGCTCGACGGGTGAACCTGCGAGCCCGCGCGATGTCAATTGCGACGCGGCCGGGCTGGTGGATGGCGTGGTCTTTCCAACGGCTCGGCCGAGGGTCATGCATGCCGAGCGGACTTTCTGGGAAAAGGCGACCGCGATCCACGTCTTTTGCCTTCAGGAGCGGCTGCGCGGTGATCGTTTCGCACGTCACTGGCATGACGTGGTGCGTCTCGATGAAGCCGGCCTCGCGGCGGCGGCCTTCGCGGATCGCGAGCTGGCCAACGCCGTGGCACGTCACAAGGCGATGTTCTTCGCCGAGAAGGCCACGGATCGATCTCAGATTGACTACGCCGCAGCCGTGAACGGCGGCTTGCAGCTCGTCCCAACCGGCGACGGCGCCAATGCTCTCGCAGAAGATTACGCGCAGATGGTCGACGATGGGCTCCTCCTTGAGGAAGCCGAGCCTTTTGAGACTCTCATGGAGCGGTGCGCAGATATAGTCGCGCGAGCGAACAGCGCGGCAGCATAAGAAAAACGGGGCTGGGGAGGCGGCGGTGTATATTTCCGAAATCTACGCGAGCGGCTTCCGGTGCTTCGATCCGACCGCACCGTTGCAGTTGAAGCTCTCACCCGGTCTTAATATCCTCGTGGGGCCGAACGACGCCGGGAAGAGCGCGATCATCGACGCCGCCCGCTATGTCCTTTGGACACGCGGCGACGATTATATCCGCCCTGACGAACACGATTTCCATGTCGGCGCGGACGGCATCCGTGGATGCGACTTCATCGTTCGCTGCACCTTCGACGACCTCAACGCAGACGAAGAAGCCGGCTTTCTCGAATGGTGCACCAACGAAAAGGGAAAGCTTAGGCTGCACGTTTGCATGCGCGGCGCTCGGCGCGTCGCGCCAGGCGGCGGCAGCATCATCTCCAGCCAGCACCGCGCTGGCGCCGAAGGCGAAGGGCTGCCGCTCGACGGAGAGCTACGGGAGTACCTGAAGGCCACATACCTCAAGCCGTTGCGCGACGCCGAGCGCGAGATGCGAGCAGGGCGCCGGTCGCGCCTCTCGCGCATTCTCGGCGCGATGCCCACGATGGGGCCACAGAGCAAGCCGGCCGCGCCGGGCGCCAACGCTACGCTCCATGACACGCTCGCCGCCGCGGACACGGCGGTCCGAGGCAACCCCGCCGTGGGAGGCGTCGCCAGCAGCGTAAACACCGATTTTCTCGACAAGCTGTCGTTCGTGGATGACCGCCTCGTCGCGACGCTGGACCTCGGCGCAGGCGGTTCTTTCGATCAAATACTCGAACGGTTCGAGCTCTATCTCAACGCCAAAGCAGGCAGCGAGCGCGTACAGCGCGGATTGGGCTACAACAATTTGCTGTTTATGGCGGCCGAGCTGCTGCTGCTGCAGTCGCACCCCGATCAGGTCCCGTTCCTCCTCATCGAGGAGCCGGAAGCGCACCTGCATCCCCAGCACCAGACGCTGTTCATGGAGGTGCTCGCGGCGCGCGCCGCCAAACCGGACCCCCAGAAGGGCGAAACCCATCAACAGGTTCAGGTTCTGCTCACGAGTCATAGCCCGCAGCTCGCGGCGGGCGCCGAGCTCGAGACTATGACGATGATCGTCGGTCACCGTGCCTTTCCATTGGGAGCGGCGCACACCCGGCTCGAAGTGGAGGACTACGAGTTCCTGCGCCGGTTCCTTGACGCGACCAAGGCCAACCTGTTCTTCGCCCGCGCGCTGATCGTCGTGGAGGGCGACGGCGAGCATCTCCTGCTGCCCGCGATAGCCGAGAAGCTTGAACGTCCGCTCAGCCGATATGGTGTCTCGCTTGTCAATGTCGGACATCGCGGCCTGTTCCGGTACAGCCGGATTCTGCAGCGCAGAACGGGGAGCGCGATCCCTGTGCCTGTGGCGCTGATCCCCGACAGAGACATTCCGCCAGCTGAGGCGAAGGCCCTCGTCGGTGATCGGAAGACCGAGAACGAGCTGACGCAGGACGAGGTCGCTGCGCGGCTGAAGACGCTGCGGCGTGACGTCGGCGACCCTGTCGACGCCTTCGTCGCCGACAGTTGGACGCTCGAGTTCGATCTCGCACTAAGGCCCGAGCTTGCTGAGAGCGTTCACCAGGCGGTCCAACTCGCCAAAACAAGCAGTCGCAAGCCGGAGCGGCTTGCGAAGATCGTGCAGAAGGCCAGTGAAACTTACGCGGCCTGGAAAGAGGCTGGGCTCTCTGCGACCGAGATCGCAGTGAAGATCTACCAGCCCGTCCATGACAAGGAGGCCTCCAAAGCCGAGGTCGCCGAGCAGCTTGCCGTCATACTTCGGCAACGCACGGATACGCCGGAGCAGATGCGCGAGCGGCTCCCGCCCTATCTGGTGCGCGCGATCGACTACGTGACGGGCGACTATGTCCCCGGAGCGCCCATGATCGCCGAGCCGGAGGCCGAAGACGACGAGATCGGGGTCGCTGGCCTAGACGGCGCGGCGGCGGTGAAGGCGTAGCGCCATGTTCGAAATCCTGCCGCTCACACCCGAACTGCTTGCTGAACTTGGTGATGAGCTGGGCGGCTGCGATTTCACTGATCCGAGCCAGATCAACTTCCTGGCCAACGCCGCTCCCTGTGACGTGCAGGCGGCACCGGGCAACGGCAAGACGACGCTGTTGGCGGCGAAGCTCGCGCTGCTGTCGCGCAATTGGACGACCCGTAGGCGCGGCGTGTGCGTCATCTCACACACCAACGCGGCGCGGACCGAGATCGAAGATATGATCGCCCGCCATCCGACTGCGTCGCGGATGATGGCCTATCCTCATTTCACCGGCACGGTCACGGCATTCATCAACCAGTATCTCGCCTTGCCCTATCTTCGAGGCCTGGGCTGGCCCGTGCGCCAGATTGACGACGATGCTTTCGCGGCCGAAGCTTTGCGGCGCTATCCGTCGTTCTGGGCACTGAAAAAGCAAGCCGAGAGGGCCAGCGCAACCGTAGCCAAATGGGTTGGTAATCTCACGCTCGATGCAGCCTTCGATGACGTAAGGCAAGAACCTGAAAGCCTGATCGTGCAGCGGCAAAAGGGTCAGCACGGCGCTGATACAGATTGCGGCAAGGCGCTATCGAAGCTCAAGGCCGTGATGGTCAAGAGCGGGATCTATCGCTATGCCGACATGACTGCGCTCGCATGGCGTGCGCTCCGCGATAACCCCAGTCTTGCCGAGCGGCTTCGCGATCGGTTTCCGCTCGTCATTCTCGATGAAGCGCAGGACACACATGGCGACCAGCTCCGGCTGCTGGAGCACGTGTTCAAGCAAGGCGAGGCGGCGTTCCAGCGTCTCGGGGACAGCAATCAGACGCTATACGAGGACGATGGAGCTGCGCCGGCATATTGGACGCCGGGCGCCGAGTGCATCCCTCTCGATACGAGCCACCGGTTCGGCGGGGAGATCGCCTGTTTTGCAAGCCGGCTGACCGTACGCCAGGCCCAGACCATTGTCGGGCTGGGCGCACGGCCGGCATCGCGGGTGATGTTCCTGTTCGATGAAGCTTCGATCGGTAGGGTTCTTGGAGCTTTCGCCGAAGAAGCACGCGCGCTGTGGGGTGACGATTGCAGCACGCGCGACGTTTGGGCGGTTGCGTCGCGTCACAATCTGGCCGGCAAGAAGGGAGCATGGCGGCCTAAAAGTCTCGTCGACTATCATCCCGCATATCGCAGCGAGGGCGGGTCTCGATCAAAAGCGAATCTCTTTTGCCGGCAGCTTCAGAAGGCCGCCGTGCACTATGCCGCGGCGCGACCGCCCGCAGAGGTGGGTGAGATGCTCGCGGCCGCGGTGTCTGGGCTGGCGCGCGCTCATGGGTGGAAGGCAGCGAATGACCGTCCCCTCACCGCGCACAATGTCTGGGCGGCGCTGGCGGATCGCGACCTCGCGTTGCCCCACACTGTACGTCGATTGCTGCGGGACCATGTGCTTGCCGACGCTGCGGTGTGGGAAGAGGCGGCATGGCTGGCATTTGTGGAAGCGTTGTTACCACTGTTCAGTCCGGCTCCTCAGGGCTCCGAGGGCGATATCGCGGAATTTTGCACCTTTGTCGCCGAACAGAAGGCTGATCTTGCCGACCCCGAGCGCCGCTCAACGAAACAGGTTCAATTCGACGATCTCACGTTGCGGCTGGGGTCAATCCACTCAGTCAAGGGAAAGAGCGTAGACGGCATTCTCGTCCTTGAGAGCGAGATTTGGAAAGGCAATAGCGCGGACCAGCAGTGCATCGATCTGGCTACGGTGCTTCCACGCGCGTTCGGCGTTACCGACGAGCTCTTTACGGGGGTAAGGCTCACCGCCGCGACAAACGTCTTCGTCGGCGTGACCAGGCCGCGCGAGTTGTTGGGGCTCGCGCTGCGCAAATCCGAAGCAATGGACCTGATAGAGCCCGCCACGGAACAAGGCTGGAAACTTGTCGACCTGGTCGCGCAGGCCACGGAGCCGAAGGAATGAGGGGGCTCGTATCGACCGCCGGACCGGGAACATCGACCAAGCTGATCGGTGTGACCAAGCATACGAAGCATGGCCACGTGCCAAGTCCGGTCTCGCCCCATTTCGTGGCACCGCCGGTGCAGCCGGTCCTGTCTTTCAATTCGATTGCCTTGGCCGCCGCCATCGCGAGGACGGCGACGACTTGGGATGATGCGCCCGTCGTCCTACTCGACGGATTGCAGCAAGGCGCTCTGATCGAACTGGAGACTTTGCTCCAGGATGGATCGACCTTTGCGCTCGAATCTCATTTCAAATTCCTCGCGGATACTGCTGGGTCGCAGTTTGCGGCCAAAATCGGCGCCGGCATTGCCCACCTCTACATGGACGCTCCCGGCTACGCATGGAGGGCCAACGCGGCGTGCCTCTCGTCGTCGCTCGATCCCCATGCGGATTTCATTTACGAAGGTGGCAACGCGTCCGGCCACGGCGTTGTGCTCGCCGAGGCGCACGGTTCGTTCGCCAAAGACGCGAGCGCCGCCAAGGTAGCGAATGCGGCGAAGAGAAAGTACGTCAAGCAGGTAAAGCCCTTTGTCGCGAAGCCGTCGCCGTTCGGTGAGGTCATCCACGGCTATTCAATTGCGTTCGGCTCGAAGCCGACAACAGCTGGGAGCTTCCTGGCCGTGTCGGAAACACGGATATCGAAGCCGCGAAAACAAACTCCACCGCCAAGCGGCCCGCAGAGAGGCGCGATACCCGAAGGCACGTCGGCGCCGATGGCCCTTGCGACCCATCGCTCGAACTTTCTCTTGATGGGCGCGCCGGAAGTAACAGATTGGATCGACTGGATCCGCTCGCCAGAGTCCCCAGCTCCCGAGGGTCATGGCGTTTCGTTCCTTCGATTTGGCTATGCGGGGCGAACGTATTTAGCGGGGCCTTCGCGGCTTTTGCGGCCCGGAGGTCCGCCATGGTGGACCGAGGATTTCTTCGAGCATCCAGAATGGTGGCGACTTGCTCGGCGCACACGTTTGTCGCCGTCGCGTCACCCTAGCTTTGACTTCGGCTGGTTCGCGATCGAGGAGAAGGCGGCAGCCAAATTCTTGAACGCGCTGAGCAATGCGATCCGCGACCGAGCGGCGAGGCTGCCGGCAACGATGAGGCTTCCAACCGTCGAACCAACAGGCTTTTCTCTCTGCGCGGAAGGTCGCATTGCTCGGGCAGACGCAGATGAGCCTGATCGGTATGCGCTTTTCCGCGACGGCTTGGCCCTTCTGGGAGAGCCGTTCCGAGGACGACCGCGTGATGTGGTTGTCTGGTCGCCGGAAGGAGGTATGGCGCTGGATTGATCGTGTGCGAGGTGGAGTCGCTTGCGACATAGGGCCGGCCAACGCATGTGAAGTCATATCTCGGTTGGGACCGTTTGCTACCCCGCTGTACGCAATATTCTTCGAAGCATCGCTTTTCCCGCGTAGAGCAGCATGGAATGAAGAAAAAAGGCCAGTCGCAAGTGAAGATCACTGCATACCCCCTGATTTGACCTTATCCGTCAATCGAGTTCTTCGACCGGTTCGCCATAGCAGCCAAGGCCGCCCATGGACTTGTCCCCTTGGTCGGCTCAGAAGCGACAAGCGCGCGTGCCGTATCGAAGCGGTGGAGATGTTCGGGACGCAAATTGGTATAGCGCTTCAGCATCTTCCAGTCGCGATGCCCTGTGACCAGTGCGACTTGCTCAATGGTGAAGCCGGCTTCGAACAGATGGCTTGCACCTTCATGGCGCAAATCGTGAAAGTGCAGGTTCTCTATCTTCAGGTCGCGACAGGCGCGCCGGAACGCGGTACCAACCGAGCGCGCGTTGTAGGGGAAGATGCGATCGTTTTTTGCGACTGCTGACTTTTGCTCCCGAAGAATAGCCCATGCATCAAAGCCCGTGGCGGCGAGGAGCGGTACCTTTTGATCGTTTCCATCTGTCTCGCGCGGATCCTTTCGGTCACGGATGAGCACCGTTCTTGTGTTTGCGTCGATGTCGCTCCAGCGGATACGGCAAATCTCGTCCTGCCGCATGGCGGTGGCGACGGCGAAGCGAATAATCCTGGCAAGCGGTATGAGCTGGCGAGGGTTCGCGTCGAAATACGCAATCAGGCGTTTGAGTTCATCCGCCGTCGGCCGCCGGTCGCGCGACCGGCTCCGGCCGATGACACCGAGATGCTTCAGCGCGGTGCGGGCAAGGTCGACCGCTTCGGGCGAGACCGCGATCCCGTGAACCGCCGCAGCATGCGTGATGATGGTCTTTATATATGACAGGTCCATGCCGACGGTCACCGGGCCGGCACCTTCCTTAAACCGGTCCTTGCCGAAGCGGATCAGGCGCTCGCGACTGAGATCGGCCATTCGAACCTTGCCGAGTTTCTCCTTGAGCGCGTCCAGCGTGAACGCTTTGGAACGGCGAGGGGACCGGCCAACCTCCTGAAGCGCGGCGAGATGCAGGTCGATCAAATCGCCGAATGTGGTCGGTTTCTTTCGCGTGCGGGAACTGGGGACCTCGCCCTGATCGATACGGCGTTCCATATCGAGGGCCCATGCTTCCGCCTCCTTGTGTCGGCGGAAGGTCTCGGCGATATATCGTCCTTTGCGCAGGACCTGCACACGCCAGTTGCCGGAGGGAAGCTTTTTGATGGTCGCCATCGATCCAGGGTCATTTCATGTGCACTATGTGTGCACAGAGAGGTACAAACAGGGAATAATTGGTCGTTTTTGAGTGCACACGGAGCGCACACGTTCACGTTTAAGTTCATGGGACAATAGACTAAGTCACTGAAAATGCTGGGAAAAAAGATCTCCATTGCCCCTATGATGGACTGGACGGATCGGCACGACCGGTTCTTCTTGCGCCTCATCACGCGGCGGGCGCTGCTCTATACGGAGAT
>NZ_DATKFP010000205.1:0-12472 GCF_035511395.1 Sphingobium sp. | reverse complement strand
AAGATGATGGGAACGAGCGCCAGATCCTCGAACAACAGCATCGAGAAGGCGGCGCGTCCCACCGCGCTCTGCGTGCCGACCATGGGAAGCACGACCGCCGTGGACGACAGGGCAAGTGCAAGGCCCAGCCCGATCGCGCCGGCCGTGGGTTGTCCCAGCAAATAGAGACCCGCTGCGATCAGCAGGCCGCTGCCGATCAGTTCGGTCGCGCCTACACCGAAGACCTGTGTTCGCATCGACCATAGACGCCGGAAACTAAGTTCCAGGCCGATGGAGAAGAGCAGCAGGATCACGCCGAGTTCGGCGAATGGTTCGATGGCTTCCCGATTGGATATGGTGACATGGTAGAGCCACGGATATTCGTCCACCAGCGAACCAAGGCCGGCCGGTCCCACCGCGAGGCCGACCAGAATGAACCCGATCACCGGACTGATGCGGAACCGGGCGAAGCCGGGGATGACGAGCCCCGCAGCCCCCAGGATAACGAGGGAGTCACTGAAACTGTTGGGGTTGATTACGCCGGCCATGACCCATCATTGCGGCTGGGGGACGGAATTTCTACCCCCGCGCAAGAAAAAGGCACGAATTATCCGATTCCGCGTCTCTACGACGGACCGTCGCCTGCCGTAGACGAGCCGACAGGCTGGAATGGCAGGGCATAAAGTCGGATGAGCGGGTGTGCTTCCTCCCTCGGAAGCGCCCGCTCTTCGCTCTGGTACGGACGGCGGGACTTGAACCCGCATTCCCAGGGGGAGGCGGATTTTAAGTCCGCTGCGTCTACCGATTTCGCCACGTCCGCCCGAAACCTTCAGGCCTGCTTCCCCCTGAAGGTTGGCGCGGTCGAGGTCAAGCGTCGGTTGCGGATTCGCCCATGGCATTCAGCCGTTCGCGCATTTCCTTGCCCGGCTTGAAATAGGGCACGCGCTTGGCGGAGACCGGTACCTGTTCGCCGGTACGTGGGTTTCGGCCCGTACGAGCATCGCGCGCGCGGGTCGTGAAAGCGCCAAAGCCGCGTAGTTCGACACGGCCGCCTGTCGCCAATCGATCGACGATTTCCTTGAAGAAAAGATCAACGATCCTTTCAACCTCCGGCACGGTCAGTTCCGGATTCTCGTCAGTCAGCTTCTGGATCAATTCCGAACGGATCATTGGTGCTTCGCCGCCCCTCTGCAGCTTTTCCCTTCTGCATTTCATAAAGCTTTTGCAAGGCGTTGGCAATCGGTGTGCGCAAGATCGTTTCGGTATGGCAAGAAAAGCAAAAGCCCGCCGGGACATTTGTCCCGGCGGGCTTTTTAGAGGTAATCCCTTTTTGTGGGATCAGCCTTCGCTTTTGGCCTTCAGGGCTTCGCCCAGAATGTCGCCCAGCGAAGCGCCGCTGTCCGACGAGCCATACTGCGCAACCGCCTGCTTCTCTTCGGCGATCTGCATCGCCTTGATCGAGAAGGTCGGCTTCTTGGCGCGGTCGAAGCCGGTCACCATCGCATCGAACTTCTGGCCGATCTGGAAACGCTCCGAACGCTGTTCGTCGCGGTCGCGACCCAGGTCGCTGCGCTTGATGAAGCCGGTGGCGCCGTCGTCGCCAGCCTGGACTTCCAGGCCGCCGTCGCGGACTTCCAGAACGGTCACGGTGACGATCGCGTTCTTGTTCAGGCCGGCAGCAGCAGCCGAAGTGCCGCCAGCGGCCGGGCCGCCACGCTCAAGCTGCTTCATGCCGAGGCTGATGCGCTCCTTCTCGACGTCGATGTCGAGAACGACGGCCGAAACCGTCTCGCCCTTGCGGTGCAGCGCCAGCGCGTCTTCGCCCGAAATGCCCCAGGCGATGTCCGACATGTGGACCATGCCGTCGACGTCGCCGTCCAGGCCGATGAACAGGCCGAACTCGGTCGCGTTCTTAACTTCGCCCTCGACGGTCGAGCCGATCGGGTGACGCTCGGCAAAGCTGTCCCACGGATTCGACTGGGCCTGCTTGAGGCCGAGCGAGATGCGGCGCTTCTCGGGATCGACTTCCAGAACCAGAACTTCGACTTCCTGGCTGGTCGAAACGATCTTGCCGGGGTGGACGTTCTTCTTGGTCCAGGACATTTCCGAAACGTGGACCAGGCCTTCGATGCCCGGCTCCAGCTCGACGAACGCACCATATTCGGTGATGTTCGTGACGCGGCCCGACAGCTTGGCGCCGACGGGGTACTTGGCCGATGCGCCTTCCCACGGATCGCTTTCCAGCTGCTTCATGCCGAGGCTGATGCGCTGGGTGTCGCGGTTGATGCGGATGATCTGGACACGGACGGTATCGCCGATGTTGATCATCTCGTTCGGGTGGTTGATGCGCTTGTACGACAGGTCGGTGACGTGCAGCAGGCCATCGATGCCGCCCAGGTCAACGAACGCACCATAGTCGGTGATGTTCTTGACGACGCCTTCGATGATCTGGCCTTCGGCCAGCGTCTGGATCAGGCCGCTGCGCTGTTCAGCGCGGGTTTCTTCCAGAATGGCGCGACGCGACACGACGATGTTGCCGCGGCGGCGATCCATCTTGAGGATCTGGAAGGGCTGCGGAATGTCCATGAGCGGGGTGACGTCGCGCACCGGGCGGATATCGACCTGCGAACCGGGCAGGAACGCCACGGCGCCGTCGAGGTCGACGGTGAAGCCACCCTTGACGCGGCCGAAGATGACGCCTTCGACGCGGGCGCTTTCGGTGAACTCTGCTTCCAGCTTGTCCCAGGCGGCTTCGCGGCGAGCGCGGTCACGCGACAGCATGGCTTCGCCATGGGCGTTTTCGACGCGGTCGACATAGACTTCGACTTCGTCGCCGACCTTCAGATCAGCCTTCTGACCGGGCATGGCGAATTCGCGGAGCGGCACGCGGCCTTCCGACTTCAGACCGACGTCGATGACAGCCAGGTCGTTTTCGATGGCGGTAACGGTGCCCTTGACGACGCGGCCTTCGAAGCCGCCGTCCTCGCCACCGAGGGAATCATTGAGAAGCGCGGCGAAATCGTCGCGCGAAGGGAATGCCACAGAGGCCATATAGTGTCCTTCACTCATCATTGCTGGCCAATCGGTTGTGTCCGATGGTCTTTGGCCAAACTACTTGGGCGACCGAATATCGCTCAAGTATCCAAGGGCTTAGGCCTTGGGAACGCGCAGGCGAGATAAGCGAAATGGGCGCCCGGAATATCCGCGCGCCTTATCGGGTCACTCCTCAGGGGCGACCTTCAAGCTGGGCGTCCACAAGCGCGATGGCCCGCTGGACGGCCGCGTCTATAGTCAAATCCGACGTGTCTAGCAAGTCCGCACCCTGCGCCACCTTGAGCGGGGCATGGTCGCGGCTCATGTCGCGGGTGTCGCGTGCCTGGATGTCGGCAATCAGGCTGTCCATGTCGGGATGGCCGCCATGGGAGAGGGCATCCTTGTAGCGGCGCTCGGCCCGGACATGGACGCTGGCGGTCACGAAAATCTTGGCGTCGGCATCGGGCGCGATCACGGTGCCGATGTCGCGCCCGTCGAGGATCGCGCCGCCCGGTTGGGTGGCGAAATCGCGCTGGCGCTGCACCAGCGCGTCGCGCACGCTTTGATGCACCGACACGCGTGAGGCGAGGCTGCCGACGGCTTCGCTGCGTAGTGCCGGATCGGCGAGGATCGAGTCGGTGAAATCGCAGGCTGCGAGCGCATCCGTCTCATGATCGGGATCGCCGCCCTGCTTGAGGACGGACAGGCCTACTGCGCGATAGAGCAGGCCGGTGTCGAGCACCGGCAAGCTGTAATGGCGCCCCAAGGCCTTGGCGATGGTACCCTTGCCCGATGCGGCGGGGCCGTCGACTGCGATGATCATGCAATGGCTCCCAGTGACTGGAGCAGCGGCAGGAATGTCGGGAAGCTGGTCGCCACCGGACGCATGTCGTCGATGGTGACGCCGTCCTTCGACACCAGGCCCGCGATCGCGAAGCTCATGGCGATGCGATGGTCCAGCTTGGTCGCGATCGGGCCGCCGCCAGCCAGCGGCGCGCCGCCGCTGCCATTGATGATGATGCCGTCCTCCAGTTCCTCTACCCGCACGCCGATCGCACGCAATCCTTCCGCCATCGTGGCGATGCGGTCCGATTCCTTGACGCGCAGTTCCTCAAGGCCGCGGAAGACACTGCGCCCTTCGGCAAGAGCGGCGGCGATGAAAGCGACCGGATATTCGTCGATCATGCTGGGTGCGCGCGCCGGGTCCGGCTCGACGCCCCTGAGCGCCGAGGCGGTGACGATGAGGTCGCCGACCGGTTCGCCGCCGACTTCGCGGGCGTTGACGACTTCGATCGATCCGCCCATCTCGCGCAGCAGGTCGATCAGGCCGGCGCGCGTGGTGTTCAGGCCGACATTGGTGATCGTGACCTTCGACCCCGAAACCAACAGCGCGGCCACCATCGGGAAGGCGGCGGAGGAGGGGTCGCCGGGCACGACGATCTGCTGCGGCTTCAGTTCAGCTTCGCCAACGAGCGTGATGATGCGTGTGCCGTCCCCCTCGACCTCGACATTCAGGTCCGCGCCGAAGCCCTTGAGCATCCGCTCGCTATGATCGCGGGTCGGGATTGATTCGACCACGCGGGTTATGCCTGGCGTATTGAGGCCGGCGAGCAGGATCGCCGACTTGACCTGTGCTGACGCGACGGGAAGGTGATAGTCCAGCGGCACGGCGGGGCAGGCGCCCTTCATGGTGAGCGGCAGGCGCTCGCCCGGACTGGTGGTGAAGCTGGCGCCCATGCGAGACAGTGGCTCGGTCACGCGGGCCATAGGGCGCTTGCTGAGCGATGCATCGCCGATGAAAGTGGCGGTCAGGTCATGGCTGGCGAGCAGGCCCATCAGCAGCCGGGTCGAGGTGCCGCTATTGCCCATGTCGAGCGCGGTCTGCGGCTGGAGCAGGCCGCCGACGCCGACGCCATTGATGTGCCATATGCCGTCCTCGTCGCGCTCGATGGTCGCGCCCATGGCACGCATTGCGGCGGCAGTGGCCAGGACATCTTCGCCCTCCAACAAGCCTTCAACGCGGCTTTCGCCAACGGCCAGCGCCGACAGCATCAGCGACCGGTGGGAAATGCTCTTGTCGCCCGGCACAGTGGCGCTGCCGGACAGGGCCGGGGCGGCGGTGAAGGTCTTGGGGGCGGGAATGTCGCTATGCTGGGTCACGGGGTATCCGATGTCTTGGAACCGAAAAAATGCGAGCGGCTTTTGACAGCGCGGTTTCGCTATGGCAAGGCGCCCGACGTTTCGCGGGCGACATCCGTCGCGCCGCGTGATTTCTGTTTGAGCATCGAAGAAGGAACAGGCCGGACATGGTGAAGGCTGAATGGGGCACGAAGCGGACCTGCCCGAAATGCGCGACTCGCTTCTACGACCTGGGCAAGGATGACCCGGTGAACTGCATAAACTGCAACACCGCCTGGGAACCGGAGCCGGTGCTGAAGTCGAAGCAGCCGCTGCCTTATGAAGAGGTTGCGCCCAAGAAGGTCATCGAAACTGCCGACGGCGAGCGTGAGACGGCAGACGATGATCTGGACATCGATCTGGACGTGGATGACGACGGCGATTCGCCGGATAACGACGTCGATCTGGGCGGCGATGACGACCTGGGTGTCGACGCGGGCGGCGACGATAATGACGACGACAATTAATTGAAATTTGTGCTTGCCAACGGGGTCGCCTCCTCCTAGAGGCAGCGACCTCCGAGGCGCCGGACCCAAACGGCGCTTCGGAAAATTGGTAACGGGGCCTTAGCTCAGCTGGGAGAGCGCCTGCATGGCATGCAGGAGGTCAGCGGTTCGATCCCGCTAGGCTCCACCAGTTTTTCGGAAAGATAAAATGCCCGACGGGGCATTTTCCGAAAAACGCCCGACCGCAAGCGAAGGGGTGTCGGGAGATTCTTACGGATCTCGATGCTCCAGTTGCATGCGACGGATACCGATATGTCGGCCGACGGCTTATGCCGGACATGGCCTGATCCATTGGGACGCGGCTATTGCTGCAAACGATGGGGCCTTAGCTCAGCTGGGAGAGCGCCTGCATGGCATGCAGGAGGTCAGCGGTTCGATCCCGCTAGGCTCCACCAATTCTCGGGCATGGAAGATGTCCGGAATATTCTTGAAAATTCTCCGGCCGAAGCGACGGCCTCTAGTTGATCAACTGTCGTAAAGGCTTGTTGGTCCGAGCGCCATATCAGCGGGCTTGCAATCACTTTGATTGAGGATCAGCTTCCCCGAGCCGCATAGCGGATCGAGAAGGGGAGTTGCCATGAAGCGTTCAATCCTGTCGATCGGAGGCCTTGCGGCCGTGCTGATCCTTGGTGGGTGCATGGAAACCATGCCTGGGCCGGATCGCCCGCGCCCGCCGCATCCTCCCCGTCCGGAAAAGCCCATCTGCACACGCGAATATGCGCCCGTGTGCGCCGCCAAGGGATGGCGGCGCAAGACATTCAGCAACGCCTGCATGGCGCGGGCAGAGCGTTATACGGTGATCAGTCCGAAACCGTGCGAAGGGAAATGAACGCCGCGGCTGACGGCCGCGTTCACGCCAGCGAGACGAAGCTGTCCATCACCCGCTTGCGCCCGGCCGTCTCAAAGTCGATCTCCAGCTTGTTGCCTTCGATTTCCGCGACTGTGCCATAGCCGAATTTCTGGTGGAAGACACGCAGGCCTACGCTCATGTCGCTGCGGCCCTTGTTGCCGAGCGATACGGCTGACGTGCGTGCTTCGACGATTCGCACAGGTTCACGACTGAACTGGCCGGTCGATTGCGCGCGCTGCCAGCCCGGTCCGCGGCCCGTGCTCCGCGCGACATTGGCGAAGGGATCGTCGCGTTCCGACCAATTGGCGCGCCAGAGCGAGGCGCCGCCGCTCATGCTGCTTTCTTCCTCCACATGTTCGGGAGGCAGTTCGCCGACGAATCGGGAGGGGATGCTGCTGGTCCACTGGCCATAGATGCGGCGGTTCGCGGCGTGGACGATGGTGCAGCGCTTGCGCGCGCGGGTGATCGCCACATAGGCGAGCCGCCGTTCCTCCTCCAGGCTGTTGAGCCCGCCTTCGTCCAGTGCGCGCTGAGACGGAAAAATGCCTTCCTCCCAGCCGGCCAGGAACACATTGTCGAACTCCAGCCCCTTGGCGGCATGGATGGTCATGATCGTGACCTTGCGCTCGTCCGCCTGCGCCTCATTGTCCATGACGAGGCTGACATGCTCCAGGAAGGCGCCAAGCGTCTCATATTCCTCCATGGCACGGGCGAGTTCGCTCAGATTTTCGAGTCGCCCGGCGCTTTCGGTCGTGCGCTCGGCCTGAAGCATCGCGGTGTAGCCGCTTTCGTCCAGTATCTGTCGCGCCAGTTCGGCATGGGGAAGTTGCGCGGCGCGATCGCGCCAGCGGGACAGATCGCCGATGAAAGCGCCGAGCGAGCGGCGCGCCTGCGGCGTCAGTTCGTCAGTGTCGAGAATGCGCGCGGCGGCGAGGGCAAGGGGGATGCCCTGCGCCCGAGCGAGTCGGTGCAGTTTCTCCACGGCCTTGTCGCCCAGGCCGCGCTTGGGGACGTTCACGATCCGCTCGAAGGCAAGGTCGTCTGCCGGCTGGTTCACGAGTCGCAGATAGGCGAGCGCATCGCGGATTTCGGCGCGCTCATAGAAGCGGAAGCCGCCGACGATGCGATAGGGCAGGCCAATCTGGATGAAGCGGTCTTCGAATTCGCGCGTCTGGTGCTGGGCGCGGACGAGAATCGCGACCTCGTCGAGCGATCCGCCCCGCCGCTGGATCGCCTCAATCTCGTCGCCGATGCGGCGGGCTTCCTCCGGGCCATCCCAGACGCCGACGACCTGCACCTTTTCGCCTACATCGATGTCGGTCCAGAGTGTCTTGCCAAGGCGATTGCCATTCTCCGCGATTACGCCCGATGCAGCGCCCAGGATATGCGGCGTGGAGCGATAATTCTGCTCCAGCCGGATGATGGTAGCGCCCGGAAAATCCTTTTCGAACCGAAGGATATTGGCGACTTCTGCGCCACGCCATGAATAGATCGACTGATCGTCATCGCCCACGCAGCAGATATTCTTGCGTGTCTGGGCAAGCAGCCGCAGCCAGAGATACTGGCTGGAATTGGTGTCCTGATATTCGTCCACCATGATGTAGCGGAATTTCTGCTGATACTGCTCCAGCACGTCGCGATGTTTCTTCAAAATTGTCAGAGCATGCAGCAGCAAGTCACCGAAATCGCAGGCATTCACGTCGCGCAGTCGTGCCTGATAGGCGGCGTAGAGCTTTTGCCCCTTGCCATGGGCATAGCCTTCGCTCTCGCCCGCGCCGACATCTTCGGGCGTCCAGCCCTTATTCTTCCACTGGTCGATCAGGCCGCCAAGTTGGCGCGCTGGCCAACGCTTCTCATCTATACCTTCCGCCTGGATCAACTGCTTCATCAGGCGCAACTGGTCGTCGGTATCGAGGATGGTGAAATTGGATTGCAGCCCGACCAGTTCGGCATGGCGGCGCAGCATCTTCGCGGCGATGGCGTGGAAGGTGCCGAGCCACGGCATCCCCTCAACCGCGTCGCCAATCATCCCGCCGACGCGCGTGCGCATTTCCCGCGCCGCCTTGTTGGTGAAGGTCACGGCCAGGATTTCCGACGGCCAGGCGCGGCGGGTGGCGATCAGATGGGCCAACCGCGCGGTCAGCGCCGCCGTCTTCCCTGTGCCCGCGCCGGCCAGCACCAGCACCGGTCCCTCGGTCGTCAGCACGGCCTGCCGCTGCGGTTCGTTAAGGCCCTTCAGATAGGGTGGGTCGTTGGGAGAGGGGGCTGGCAGCGTCATCTGGGTCAACTAGGGTCGAGAGGCGAAAGGGGCAAGGGCACGCCTTGCGGCGAAGACCTATCTATGAGAACAAAAGGCGAATCACGCAAGGGAGATGAGCCATGGTGAGCGTAGGTGCGGTGACTGGCAGATGCCAATGCGGCGCGATCCGATATGAAGCGGAGGGCGAGCCGGCCTATAGTGCACTTTGCCATTGCGCCGATTGTCGGGCCAGCGCAGGTGCGCCGATGGTGGGTTGGGCCTTGTTTCCGCACGACAAGGTGGCGATCAGCGGCGATCCGGTCACCTACCAGTCGTCGGAAAATGCGACGCGTCATTTCTGTGGCGTATGCGGGACAGGGCTGTTCTACACCAACCCCGTCGTCTTCCCCGGATCGATCGATATCCAGACGGCGACGCTGGACGATCCCGCCGCGCTGCCGCCCCAGGCGCATGTGCAGATGGTGGAGGCGGCGCCATGGATGGCGGACGCGCACGCCTTGCCGAAGTTCGACCGCTATCCCGACGGGTCATGATGGTTAACGCTTTCTCCATCCGGCGCTGAACGGCAACGCTTCAGCGCCGGACGGAGGAACGGTGGGTCGGGCCTTCCGGTTCTCTCTCTGCCCGAGCGGGCGAACGGGGCGAAGAACATAGGAAAGGATGTTCCCGATGAAGACGATCATGCTGGCGGGCGTGGCCCTGCTGAGCTTCACCACCATATCCGGCATGGCCATTGCGCAGGAAACGCCTGTTCCGAGCAGCCAGCCACCCGGTGACGCCATGACGCCGCCCGCCGAACCTGGCATGCCCGCCACGCCGCCTCCTGCCGCCGACCCCGCGACACCACCGCCTTCTGCCGATCCGGGTATGCCACCGCCGGCTGCGGATCCCGCCATGCCTGCAACGCCACCTGCCGGGACCGATCCCAATGCCGGTCAGCCGACTGGAGCGGTCCCGCCCGATCCGGGGATGACGCCGGCGCCGGCCGACACGCCGAAGGATCCGGCAGCGCCGGTGGGATCCTCGTCAAATCCCGTGACCGTAGGCGGCAACATGACGCCGGCGCCAACGGAGGCGAAGGATTATCCGGTCTGTTCGCGCACGGTACAGGACAGTTGCATCAATCCGAGTGACGCCCGGAAGGCGCGCAGGTCTCGCTAAGGCCCGTCGCCGGGGCGGGCAGGGCGGCGATCAGCGCCGCCAGCCTGCCCCGGTCGCGCGCGGCATCTGCCAGACTGTAGCGATCGAGGACCGCGAGAAAGGCATTGGTCGCCTCGGCGAGAACGCCTGACAGACCACATGCCGGACGAATCGCACAGTTCGAGCAATCCGCCATTTTCATGTCTGGTTCACTATGGCGGACGACTGCACCGATGCGGATTTCCGTCGGCAGTTTTGCAAGGGTGAAACCGCCACCACGGCCACGCTGAGTATCCAAAAATCCGCCAAGCGCGAGGCCATGTACAACCTTCATCAGATGATTGCGGGATAGGCCATAAGCCTCTGAGATTTCAGGAATCGTGGCGCGACCCGTCGGGACGACGGCGAGATGGAGCAGCACGCGCAGCGCATAGTCGGTGTGGCGAGTCAATTGCATGGCTTTCCTCGTTATAGGGGCCAGACGCGGCTAAAAACAGGTATCCTGTTTACATCTTATAAGATGCATATTAGATGCACCTTATAACCTCAGAAAGGTGCTCCTCATGTCCATTTCGTTGTCCGCTGAAACCATCGGCATCGTGAAATCCACGGGTCCCGCCCTGCGCAAACATGGCGTTGAGATCACGACCGCCATGTATGCGCGGCTGTTCAAGGACGAGGAAGTAAAGGCCATGTTCGATCAGGCCGCACAGGAAAGCGGCGAGCAGCCGCGCCGGTTGGCGGCGGCGATATTAGGTTATGCGGAAAATATCGATAAGCTGGAGGCGCTGGGCGGCGCGGTGGCGCGCATGGTCGCGCGCCATATCGATACGGGGGTGAAGCCCGAACATTATCCAAAGGTTGCCGCTGCGCTACTGCCCGCCATTCGCGAAGTGCTGGGCGAAGATGTCGCGACTGACGCGGTGCTCGCGGCTTGGGCGGACGCCTATCAGTTTCTGGCGGACATTCTCATCGCGAAGGAAGCGGAAGTCTACGCCGAAGCGGCCTGAGCATTGGATGAGGTCGGCGGCATTCCACGCGGCGCCGACCTCTCGATCAATCTTCGGCCCGGAGAAGCGTCAGCCGTGCCTTGCCGACGTCGCGCACCGCGTCGATGGCGAAGCCTTTTACTTCCACATCCTCACGCCGGTCGGTCTCGATGCTGACCCAAGTCGCACTGCTGGTCCAGCCGAGACGTGCCAGCTTGTCCAGCGCCACCTGGCCAGCACCCGTATCATAAGGCGGATCCATGAAGATGAGGTCGAGCGGCTTGCCCGCCGGGCCGAGCGACATGACGCTGCCCGACCGGATGTCGGGACGGATGCCGAGCTTGTCGCCATTGGCGCGGATGATATCGAGCGCCGCCTTGTCCTGCTCGACGAACAGGCAGGAGGCTGCGCCGCGCGACAGCGCTTCATAGCCCAGCGCGCCCGATCCGGCAAAGAAGTCGCCGACGGCCAGCCCCTCGAACGATCCGAGTCGGCTGGTAAGCATGGAAAAGAGCGTTTCGCGCGTGCGATCGGCCGTGGGCCGGGTGGCGTCGCCCTTGGGCGCCATCAACGGGCGACCGCGCCACTGGCCGGAAATGATCCTCATTTCGGGGCTGCTTTCAGGCTGTTGCGGAACTGGATCAGGTCATGCTGCCGCACTTCCTCCACCGCGCCGACCGGCAATTCGCCCAAGTGGAAGGGGCCATAGCTGGTGCGTATGAGGCGGTTCACCTTGAGGTCGAGATGTTCGAGGATACGACGGACTTCGCGGTTCTTGCCTTCGGTCAGAGACATTTCAATCCATTGGTTGCGGCCGGTCCGGCGTTCCAGATTGGCCTCGATCTGGCCATAACGCACGCCGTCAATCTCCAGCCCGTCGAACAAGTCTTCGAGCTGTTGCTGGCTGACATCGCCAAAAGCGCGGGCGCGATAGGTGCGGGGCACGCCGGTCGAGGGCAGTTCCATCTGACGCTTGAAACCGCCGTCGGTGGTGAGCAGCAACAGGCCTTCGGTGTTCATGTCCAGTCGGCCGATCGGCATGACGCGCGGCAGGTCCGCCGGCAGGCGATCGTAGATGGTCGGCCGGCCGGCCGGATCGCGTTCGGTGGTGAGATAGCCGACCGGCTTGTGGAACAGGAAGAGGCGCGCGGGCGGCGGGGCAGCGACCGCGACGCCATCGACGGTAACGCCGTGGAGCGAGGTCAGCAGGGTCGCTGGCGTATCTAGGGCCACGCCGTCCCTGGCAATGCGGCCTTCCTCGATCATCCGTTCGATCTCGCGGCGCGATGCGATGCCGGCGCGGGCAAGCAGCTTGGCTATGCGCTGCGGCTCGCCCTTGCCGCCCAGTTCTGCGGCTGCGTGGGCGGGGTGGGGATTGGCCGGGCCGGCGGGTTTCTTCGGTCCCGTCCTGCGCGGCGGATAGGGTTTGGGCGCGGCGGTGCGCGGTGCATCAGTACGCGCGCGTTCCGGGCGACTGCGATCGGCACGGGGTCGTTCGACCCGGTCGCCGTCCCGCGACGTGAAGCGGGGCTTGGCG
>NZ_DATKFP010000204.1:0-7190 GCF_035511395.1 Sphingobium sp. | reverse complement strand
ATGATTGCTCTCGACCGGAAGCAGACATGGGCGCAGTAGGGATTGGGGATGATTGTCGCGGAGGGAGGGCGGCGGCGATGATTGGTCCGAAGAGCCGTCGCCCCTTGCTCACAAGTCCTCTCGTCGCCAGCGTTTGATCTGGGTATCGACTTCATCCCACGGTAAGCGGCTGCCGTCTTCGCGCATGGCTTCATAGGCTGCTGTGGCACGATCTACGTCGATCCTGCCCGACTGCAGCAAGATATCGACAAGCCACAGAGTGCCGCGCACCTCTACGCGCTCAGCCTCTGCTGCAATCCTCAGCGAGCGATCTCCAGAGAGCAGCGGGCAGTTCAACGATCGCGCCAGAGCCAGTGCAAAGAGGTCATTGATGCTCGGTCCGCGGAACCGCGTTCGAAGTTGCTCAACGTACTGCACGTCTTCAACCGGCTGAGTGACGACCTTTAGCCCGAGCGCCGGAAGTACGCCGTAGTGATCGGCCAACTCTTCAACATAGAGGATGTCCGGGACGCAGAACTCGGTGTCTACCAGGCGAAACACCTCTTCCAGCAGACCGCCGGCCGCCAGGTCGATGATGATGTTCGCGTCAGTGACAACCAGTCGCATTGGGTGCGTCCATGCGTCGTCGGGCACGCAATTCCACCAAGGGTAACGCTAACAGCTCTGCGGCCTTGGACTCGCCAATCAAATCCTCGGCAAGGGCACGGTAGACAAGCTGCGCGAATCGGCGTGGGCACTCCTTGGGATAGGGCTCGCCCGGCTCCTTCTCCCGCCAGGAGTTTGCGCCTTCCTTCTGGCTGACGAAGAAATCCCAATGCTGCTTTGCAATCGCTTTGGTGAGGATGCCAAGGTCCTGGGCGCGATACACCCAGCCGTTCATGCTGAGGCCCCACTCGTGCTTGAGCATGTAGAGCTCCTGCGGCTCGAGCCAGGACCGGGAGGCGCCAAGAAGTCGGATGGCCTCGCCCTTCGGCACCAAGAAAGCGCTGGCGAATCGGTGGCAGGCGCGCTCCTCGTCTAGCGCTGGAGTGATGCGCCCATGGAGCACCAAGTGACCCAACTCATGGGCCAAGGTGAAGCGCTGACGATCACCTGGCCAGTCTTGGCCAACGACGATCACCGTATGGCCATTGGACTTGGCTACCAGCCCGTCGAACTTCTTGCCGCCGTCATGCGGAGTGAGGATGACCTTGATGCCTTCCTCCTCCATCTTGTCGATGAGGTTGCCGATGGGGCCGGTACCGAGCTGCCATGCGGTCCGCACGTGGTCAGCCACCGCCTCAACAGCGGCGTAGGATTCGACCTTCGCCGGCAGCCTCTTCGGCAACGCGAACGCCTTTGGCCAAGACGCCGGGACGATGGACTCCAGTTCGATCCATCGCTCCAGCCGTTCACGGACATCCTCCAACACTCGGACCTCGTCCTGCGGCGAGAGCTTCTCGTGCTTGCGGAAGTCGACTTCGGTCAGCTCCACAGCAGACTGCCGGAAGAAGTATTCGGTGCGCACGCCGAAGGTCTTGGCTAGACGAAGCAAGATCTCGGACGACGGCTTGATCACGTCGCGCTCGTACTTGGAGATCGCCATCGCGCTGAGGCCCACGGCCTCGCCAACGTCGCGAAGCGACAGACCGGCCGCCGTTCTTCCTTGCTTGATTCTGTAACCCAACATGCACACCCCCGGTTTACGCCACCACGGCCCTGTTGACACAGTGTAAACCACAGGAGTAGGGTTTACGCTAACCTTGTCAAATGAAGGAAATGTAAACCATGGCCACCAACCCTCCGAAAGGCGATGGACACCGGAACGGTGCAGTCCGCAACCGCAGCCAGACCCACAATCCTCAGAACGATCGCTGGACCAAACGCGACGCCGAGACTGGGAAGTTCATCGACCAGAAGGCGGACCCGAAGCCTTTCAAGGGCGTCCGCAAAGAGCGGTAGAGACACGAAGCTCCCGTGGAGCTCTTTCCAGGCTCTGCGGCCGAGACAACCCGCTATCCCAGGCAGGAACCCTCACATGCGTCGCCTGATTGAGTTTTTCGAGTTCGAACTCGCGGTGCTCGAAGCCGTGTTGAGCCGCCGGATCCGTAGCCTCGTGCTACTCGGCGTGGCACTCATCATCCCATCGCTCTTCCTGCTGGTGTCGTTGAAGGCGTCGCAGGGCATGCCGCTTCCCGGCCTCATCGATGGGTTCAGACCCATGCTGGGAGTCATGGCGCTGGCCGTGATGTTCAAGTTGATGTGGCTGGCGGCGCAGGCGTACCTGAAGGACCGGGCGGCGCTCCTGCGGTTCTGAACCTACCCAATTCCTGACTAGGATGCATGGTCACCCGATCTGACGATGGAGTGAAGAATGGCCCGCTTCAATGCGAATGAGTTCAATCGGAAGGTGCGCGAGGCACAACGTCGAGTAGTGCGGCAAATCAACCAGAAGATCGATCAGATCAACCGCGCAAACAGGCAGGCGGTGGAGAGCCACAATCGCAGAGTAAGGGAGATTGAAAGGCAGGAGAACGCCCGACGCCAGCAGGCGGTCGGAAGACTCAATGCGGCAATCAACGACCACAACCGACGAGCACAGTCTCACAATCGCCAAGTGGCCGCTGAGTTGAGCCGGAGCCTGCGTTCGGCTTCGTCCCCGGTCCAATACACCGAGCCCGAGCGCCGCCTAGCTGATCGAGTGCAGGAGGCTGTGGCTGCGATCGACCCGCGAGACTACGACTCGTTCCTCAGCTACGCGCGAATCGACGGTCAGGAGGTCGCCACTGAGCTGCGCGGAAGACTGGAAGACCTTGGAGTCGCAGTGTGGTTCGATGAGGTAGCGATCGTGCCGGGTCGCAGCCAGTCGCTCCAGATGGATGCGGGTCTACGGAAGGCGCGGTCAGGGATCGCGCTCTTGACACCAGCCTACCTGGCCGGGCGGTTCTGGACAGAGCGAGAGCTGGGAGCACTGCTGAGCAAAAGCACGCTCATCCCGGTTCTGCACAACGTCACGTTCGACGATGTAAGGCAGTACAGCGGAATCCTGCCCGACTTGGCAGGGTTCACGACTGCCTCCGACAGCATTGAGGATATCGCCCACAAGATCGCTGCAGCTGTATTGCCGGAGTAGCTGCGGTCACGCCGTTGGCATCGACTCCATTAGACCCCTCTGATGAGCAGGCTTGGCGTGGACCGGCGGACACACGGTGTCGACTTGCTCTGACGGGAACTGTCGCCGTCGCTAGTCGTGGCGCACGGAAGGGATGCCGCATTCCATGTGCGCAACACCATCTGCCGCGTGGCGCCACAGCATAGCCCTAGCGATAGGCGGAAATTACAGGTTCTGAGAGAGGTTGATGATTCAGCGCATAACTAACTTCGGCTGATGAGGGTGTAGCAATGGCTCAATACAAGCACGACAAGTACCTCAATAAATCTGATAACGCGGAGTACGACAAGCTATATTCCCCTGGAGATACGTGCGCCAACTCCGGCATCTATCGTTGCGAATCTTGCGGCGATGAAATTGCGTCAAACAAGGGCAATCCATTCCCGCCGCAGAACCACCATCAACATTCGCCAGGGTTGGCGGCAATACGCTGGAAGCTAATTGTCTTCGCTCAACAAAAGAAATAGGGTGCCGGCTAGCCATTCATTCATAACGAAGCCGCTTCGCGGCGCGGCATAATGCAGGCGTCAAATGACTGGGGGCTTCTGCTGTGAGAGTCCGCTTCTGGCCGAAAGCAGTCGCAAAGCGGTGATCATTCAGTCGGTATGCTGATCGCGATCAAACGGTTCACCTGGTCAGCTTGACCGGCATACGCACATGGGGCGCCAGCACCGCCACCTTGTCGCTACGGAAGTAGGAGCCAGTCATGACTACCAAGTGGACCAATTCGGCAGCGATTAGCTGGGTGAGCTGGCTGGCTTCTTTCGAGGCGGCTGCCAAAGGGGGGAGACCGAAGTAGGGCTTTCGGAGGATCGATAGTCGGGGGAGATGTCGACACCCGCTTGTCGTCATCGACATTCCATGCCCGACGTAGGCAAGGGCAAATCAATGACTTGCGAATGTCGACGCCCGACTATGAGTGCTGTGCTTCGACGGGCAGCCCATGTTGATGTCGACGATCTGCGCGCCGTGATCGACGTTGTAGCGCGCCGCCTCGGCCAGCATCGCCGGATCGTAGCCGGCGATCTGCACGCTGATCGGATCGGGCTCGCCGGCATGGTCCATGCGCTTGAGCGACTTGCGCGTGCTCCACAGCCGCGGATCGGCACTGGTCATCTCGGACACGGCCAGGCCCGCACCGAGCTGCTTGCACAGCTGCCGGAACGGCTTGTCGGTGACGCCGGCCATCGGCGCCAGCGCGACGGGCGGCGCGATCGTGTACGGTCCCAGTTGCATGAACGCTAGTGTAGGGCCTGACGCCGGCCGCGGCAGCATCGCGACGCTGCACCGGGCCTGTCCGGCGCGGGGCCGCGAAGCCAAACCGTCGCGAGGTGCCTGTTAGACTCCGCCTTTGCCGCCTGCGCAGCCGCTGCGCGCGGCCGGATTCAGCCGCTGTCTCACGATGGATATTCTCGACCTTCTCGTCAGCCTCTTCACCCAGAACGGCTATCTGGCCGTGTTCGTCGTGCTGCTGGTCTGCGGCTTCGGCGTGCCGATCCCCGAGGACATCACCCTGGTCGCCGGCGGCGTCATCGCGGGCCTGGGCTACGCCGACGTGCACGTGATGTGCGCGGTGGGCCTGGCCGGCGTCCTGCTCGGCGATGCGACGATGTTCACGATCGGCCGCGTGTTCGGCGAGCGCGCGCTGCGCGTGCGCTGGGTACGCTACCTGCTGACGCCCAAGCGCTACGCGCAGGTCCAGGCCAAGTTCGCCCAGTACGGCAACCGTCTGATGTTCGTCGCGCGCTTCCTGCCGGGCCTGCGCTCGCCGATCTATCTGACCGCCGGCATGACGCGGCGCGTCTCGTTCCTGCGTTTCGTGCTGCTCGACGGCCTGGCCGCGCTGATCAGCGTGCCGGTCTGGGTGTATCTGGGCTTCTACGGCGCCGAGAACCACGAGTGGCTGCTGGTCTGGGTCGAGCGCAGCAAGATCGGCGTGCTGCTGGCGCTGGCCGCCGCGGCGATCGTCGTGGTCTGGTACTTCCGCCGCCGCGGGCGGCTGCGCCGCGAACGGCTGCACGCGTTCCGCGCGCATCGCGCCGGCCGCGCGCGGACCGGCATCGGGCCCAAGCGCGACGCCTCGCCGTGAGCGTCGGCGCGTGCCGCGTTCGGTCGCATTGACCGTCGTTTTCGGCTAACGTGGCCGGCACGCCGGCCGTTTGGTTATTCGTGGATATTTTCAAGATTTTCCAGATCGAGGCGGCGCACCGTCTGCCCCACGTGCCCGCAGGGCACAAGTGCGCGCGCCTGCACGGCCATTCGTTTCGGATCGAGATCCACCTGAGCGGTCCGGTCGATCCGCACGCCGGCTGGGTGATGGACTTCGCCGATCTCAAGACCGTGTTCGCACCGGTCCACGAGCGCCTCGATCACCGGCTGCTCAACGACGTTCCGGGCCTCGAGAATCCGACCAGCGAGAACCTCGCGCGCTGGATCTGGGACCAGCTCGCGCCGAACCTGCCTCTGCTCTCGCGCGTCGTCGTCCACGAGACCTGCACCTCCGGCTGCAGCTACGCCGGCCCCGATGCGCGCTGAACGACCGGGTCTGCTCGGCCTCGCGCTGCTCGGCCTGGGCCTGCTCGCCGCCGCTGCGCCCCCGGCGCATGCGCAGGGCGAGGAAGGCGCGTTCGCGCCGCAGATCGCGATGCCCGGCAACCAGCAGGCCTGGCGCCGCGTCGGCCAGGCCACGTTCCAGCATTATTTCCAGCCGTACTACCGCGCCGCGCTGTACGTGTCGCCGACGCTGCGCGACGTCGGCGAGGTCGCCGAGGCGCTGACCGCCTACCAGGTCGAGATCCTCTGGCAGCCCAGCGAACTGGGCGAGGCCGAGGTGCACGGCTACTGGCGTCAGGCGCTGCGCAACGCGGCCGGCGACGAGGATACCTACGGCCGCATCGAGGCCAAGGCCGAGCACTGGATCGCGCAGCTGCCGGCCGTGCATCACGGCGATCGCTGGGTGTTCTCGTACGTGCCCGATGCCGGCATGACCGTCCAGATCGGCGGCAGACCGGTGCATCGCCTCGTCGGCATCGACCTCAACCGCAGCCTGACGCGGGTCTGGCTCGGCGATCGTGCCGATCCGGAGCCACGTGCCGCCCTGCTCGGTACCGATTCCGCAGCGCAACACGATGCAGCGGGCCGCTGAGCGTCGAGGATTCAGCGGCGTGCCTGGCTGCCGAACCAGCTTTTTGAAGCATCCTGGAAGCTGAATCGATTCCAAACCGAATCTGGACGACAGGCAGATCCGTTCCGGATATGTTGCATTGCACAAAAACCTTTGCTAGAGTCATCGCACATCCCTCATGGATCCAGGTGACATCATGTCCACGTTCGAGCAAGTCAGTTCGCAGTTCCTCGCGTTCGGCAAGAGCCAGGCCGACGCGGCGCTGAAGGCCCAGAGCCTCGCGCTGGCCGGTCTGGAGCGCATCGCCGACATCGAGCTGCAGGCCTTCGAGAGCCAGGTCAACGCCACGGTTGAGTTCCTGAACTCGCTCGGCGAGGTCCGCGATTTCGAGAGCGCCCGCACCCTGTGGCCGCGCGGCTTCGCGCTGGCCAAGCAGTCGGCCGAGAAGGCCTACGCGACCAGCCTCGAAGTCTTCGACGTCGCGGTCAAGACCAACGAGGCGCTCGGCACGCTCGCCAAGGAAAAGATCGAGTCGACCAACGAGGTGCTGGCCCAGCAGGTCAACGCCGTGAAGGGTCAGTTCGAGAAGTCCAGCGAAGAGCTCGTCAAGCGCGTCAAGAAGGCCGTCGCCAAGTAAGCCGGCGCCGTTCTCTCCACTTTGCGTGGAACAGCACGAGGGCATCCTCCCTCCCCCGCCTTCGTGCTGATTTGGGCCGGATGGTTCGCCATCCGGCCTTTTTCTTGGTTCATCGCGGATTACCGGGGAAGGCAGCTCGGATCTTGAGGAAGAAGTAGGCCTCGTCCCGGTAGCCGTATGCGCGGCGCTTGATGACCTTGATGGTGTTGTTGATACCTTCCACGACGCTGGTGTTGAGAGGGTGGCGACAGCGGGCCACGATGCCGTGCCAGTAGGCC
>NZ_DATKFP010000203.1:0-42951 GCF_035511395.1 Sphingobium sp. | reverse complement strand
TCGACCCCGACCTCGTCGTCCCCAACGAAAGCCTCAGCATCAAGAAGGGCGCCGTCGTCCCCTGGGCCAAGTCCAACCCGCCCAGCCCCTATTATATGCAGGTGCTCGGCTCCCTCGCGAAGGAGTTCGGCTTCTCCCTCGAAACCCCGTGGACCGACCTCCCCGGCGAGGTGAAGCTCATCATCCTCCACGGCACCGGCGGCAAGCCCGTCACCCTGCGCTTCCAGGACGGCAAGAAGAGCTACGAGGTCAAGAAAGCGTTCGAGGGCGTCATCGGCAACCTCAACCGCCGCCTGCTCCAGACCGACAGCGCCTGGATGCGCGAGGAACTGGCCAAGTATCAGACCGCCATGCCGTGCGAGACCTGCCACGGCGCCCGCCTCAAGCCCGAGGCGCTCGCGGTCAAGATCGCGGGCGAGGACATCTCCCTCTCCACCCGCCGCTCGGTGGTGGACGCGCTCGCCTTCTTCACCGCGATGCCGGACGCGCTCAACGACCAGCAGAACCAGATCGCCCGCGCCATCCTCAAGGAAATCGTGGAGCGCCTCGGCTTCCTCAACAATGTCGGCCTCGACTATCTGAACCTCGACCGCACCAGCGGCACCCTGTCGGGCGGCGAGTCCCAGCGCATCCGCCTCGCCTCGCAGATCGGCAGCGGCCTGTCGGGCGTCCTCTACGTCCTCGACGAACCCTCGATCGGCCTGCACCAGCGCGACAATGACCGGCTGCTCGTCACCCTCAAACGCCTGCGCGACCTCGGCAACAGCGTCATCGTCGTGGAGCATGACGAGGATGCGATCCGCGCCGCCGACTATATCGTCGACATGGGGCCGGGCGCGGGCGTCCATGGCGGCACCATCGTCGCGCAGGGCACCCTGCCCGACATCCTGAAACACAAGGACAGTCTGACCGCCGATTATCTGAACGGCACCCGCCGCATCGAAGTCCCCGCGAAACGCCGCAAGGGATCGGGCAAGAAGCTCACCGTCCACAATGCCCGCGCCAACAACCTGACCGGCGTCACCGCGTCGATCCCGCTCGGCACCTTCACCTGCATCACCGGCGTCAGCGGATCGGGCAAATCCAGCTTCACGATAGACACCCTCTATGCGGCATCGGCGCGCGCCCTGAACGGAGCCAGAATCGTCGCGGGGCCGCATGACAAGGTGACGGGTCTCGAACATTGCGACAAGGTGATCGACATCGACCAGTCGCCCATCGGCCGCACCCCGCGCTCCAACCCGGCCACCTATACCGGCGCCTTCACCAACATCCGCGACTGGTTCGCGGGCCTCCCCGAAGCGCAGGCGCGCGGCTACAAGCCCGGCCGCTTCAGCTTCAACGTCAAGGGCGGCCGCTGCGAAGCCTGCCAGGGCGACGGCGTGCTCAAGATCGAGATGCACTTCCTCCCCGACGTCTATGTCACCTGCGACGTCTGCCACGGCGCCCGCTACAATCGCGAAACGCTGGAGGTGAAGTTCAAGGGGATGAGCATAGCCGACGTCCTCGACATGACGGTCGAGGATGCGGTCGAATTCTTCAAGGCCGTCCCGCCGATCCGCGACAAGATGGCGATGCTCGCCGAAGTCGGCCTTGGCTATATCAAGGTCGGCCAGCAAGCCACGACCCTGTCCGGCGGCGAAGCCCAGCGCGTCAAGCTCGCCAAGGAACTCTCGCGTCGAGCCACCGGCAACACGCTCTACATATTGGACGAACCCACCACCGGCCTGCACTTCGAGGACGTCCGCAAGCTATTGGAAGTCCTCCACGCACTGGTGGAGCAGGGCAATAGCGTGGTCGTGATCGAACATAACCTCGACGTCATCAAGACCGCCGACTGGATCATCGATATGGGACCGGAAGGTGGCGTGAAGGGCGGCGAAGTCGTCGCCGAAGGCACGCCGGAGAAGGTGGTGAAGGAGAAGCGCAGCTTTACGGGGCGGTATCTCGCGCCGTTGCTGGGACTGGAGGCTGTGGCGGCGGAGTGAAATCTTAGTTAACGAAATGTTAGCGGGGCAGGGAATCTCTTAACGATGAAAATCAGTCAATCCGATACTAGTACACTGTTAGTTGCCATTACCGAGGCGCTACAAGATGGCAAGATTACTAAGCATGGATCATTCAAAATAGATACCCAATGGGAAAACAAAACCATAAATGCATTAAGCGAAGAATTTTCTAAAATTCTCATAAAATCATTAGATGGAAGCAGTTTATCTTTCTTCTTAAGAGAACGATTAAAATATATTAAGGTAGAATCTCGTCAAGAAAATCCAAATTCAGAAACAAGCATAACGAAATTAGAATGCTTTTCAGATCCCCTTAAGCTTGCACGAAGAATAGTAAGCGATTTATCTCGTATTCCTACATCGTACAGAATGCTTGTGCCAATCTGTCAAGAATTAGCAGATCGGATAGAATGCATCGATATTAACGTGAAAATATCAGACAGATTAACCATATATTCAAGCGATAGAATCCCATCTTCTTTTAAATTTAAGCATGATGATAATGAAATAGATGATATAATAATTAGTTATCATCAAAGATCAGAATTTGAGCTAAAAGACGATCGACTTTTTCTCGAGTTTAGGGGTTCAGGATATCTTTCTGGTCGGAAAAAATCGGGCCTCGTAGAAGAATTTTATGATGAGACTAGATCATTTTACGGAGCCTGCCTTGTATATGGCATCATATCTAGCAACCCCAGCTTTTTTATCGATGAGTTGGAACCATACCTTGTTTCAAATAGCATAATAGATGGCAAAGAAAATCTTGCACACGTCGAAAGAGTTGATGAAGATATAGCACGCTGCGCCAATCTAGCGACGACTTCAGAAACAGATGATATGATTGAAAATGGAATCAGCATTGATGAAATTATGTCCCCAGTTAAATCTGTATTCAATAAGACAAATTCTGAAAAATTGAAAACCGCTTGTGCGTGGAATTTGCGATCCCACTTGAGCTCACGAGAATTAGATAAAATTTTAGAATCAGCCATTACCATAGAAGTACTTATGGGAGATAGAGAAACAAGTGACAGAATTGGATTAACGAAACTAATGGCCAATAGATGCGCTTATGCCATTGGAAAAAATAGCGAAGATAGAGAATCGATCATTAAATTTTTTATAGATTTCTATCGTGTAAGATCCGAGGTAGTTCATAGCGGCAGGACATTTCTGCGCGGCAACGAAAAAAAGATAGTAGATAAAGGATTGGATCTCGCAACTAATATTTTGCGTAATGAAATATCTATTTCAACGGATAGAAAGAGTTAAATTTATTGGTCACGGCTATTGATATAGGCTTATGGTGATATTTATTTAACTCTAAATCTCACCGCACCTCCACCAGCCGCTCTCCATCCTCCAATAACACCTCTATCTGCCTCCACCTCGGCTCCAACCACGCCCCCAAAGCCCGGTTCGTCGCATTCCCGCACCGCAGCCATAACAACGCAAAGCGATCCGGCAGGCGCAGCAGGACAAAATCCTCATCCTTGCTGAACAGCACCGCGCCATCCGCTTCGGCGCGCGCAGCAATCGCGCCGTCACTCGCGGCGATCATCCCAATGTCGGAAACATGCTCCGCCTCATGCCCACGATCGCGTAGCCATCGGCACAGCGCCGGCGGCAATTGCGCATCGATCAGGAATTTCATTCGGCGGCAAGCACCACGGGATGGTCCGCCATGGCAGCCGCATAACCCAACGCTGCCCGAACATCATCCGCACTCAGATACGGAAAATCCTCGACAATCTCGTCCACGCCAGCCCCACCGGCCAGCATCTCCAATATGTCGCTCACCCGCACGCGCGTTCCGGCTATGGTCGGACGCCCACCGCAGATTGCGGGATCGACGGCGATGTGGGGAAAGCCTGCAAGGGTCATGGCAAGGAAGCTATCAGACAATCGGCACCTGCGCTATAGTCCCACCATGCCCGACGATCCGCCAGATTTTGACGGCTTTGACGCCTCGGATTTCGATCCGCCGCCGCATATGCGCGGCCCGGAAGACCCGGTCGCCTATGACGCATGGTTTCGTGCCCAAGTCGAAGCCGCCATCGCCGATCCCCGCCCCGGCATACCGCATGAGGTCGTCATGCGGAAAATGCAGGCGATCTTGGACAGACGCAAAAACCCGTCCCGATCCGCATGACCGCCTACCGCCCTGAATTCGAAGCGGCCCTCCGCCTCCTCGCGCAAATCAGCGATGCCATGGCCGAGCGCGGCCTTTCTCGCCCGATCCTCGTCGGTGGCGCAGCGGCCGAATTTTATTCGGTCAGCGCCCTGACGACTGGCGATTTCGACCTGTGCGCGATTGGGCAATCCGAACTGGAAGAGGAAATGCAGCGCGCCGGTTTCATTCGCCCATCGGGTTCGGGCCAGTCGCTACGCGGCTGGATACATCCCGATTTCAGATTGGGTTTCGAAATCGTCGCCGACGTGCCGATGGACGGCAATGTCGATGCTGCCCATATCCGTCTTGTCCGCCCTATCGGCGAAGCGGCGCTCTTCCGCATCATTTCGGTGGAAGACTTGATCGCCGACCGAATGGGTAAATATGCGTCGGGCACGGCGCGCGACCGACTGGATCAGGCGCGACTGTTGCTCGCCCTTCACCCCGACGCCGATCTGGAGTATCTTGAAAGGCGTATCCGCGAAGAAAGCATAGGCGATTATGGCGTCGAAGACATTACCGGCTGAGCAAGGCGAACCCGTGATCGACATGGCCGAACTCGGCCAGCAGATCACCCGCCGTCGCGCCGAACTCGGCATAACCGACGCCGACATTCCGCGCAACAGCGGCGCCCGTCGCACCGAAAGCAAGAAAGTCCTGCTCAAGGCGATCAAGGATGCCGGTGGTAATTGGTAAATAAGGCCAGCCACGCTTCTACCTCACCCATGATCATTACGCCCAAAGGACATGGCCCTGCCGTTGACACGTTGAGGATAATATAGATTAATAATGCCTGCACCATGGATGGATGACGACATGGCAGGCTATAATTATGAAAAATCTGGCGAAACGGTGACGTTCAATGTGCCATCGACTTTTCAGCCAGCCACTGTCATCGCTGGACTGTTTTTCATCCTCTATTCGAGCAGCATGCCGCCATGGCGGACGATTTTCTGGTGGGTCGCCATCATCGTCGCCATACCGGCAGCGATCGAATGGCTGCTTAATCGCCGCAACCCACCCTTCACCGTGTCGCCGACCGGCGTGAATGCCAAGGGGCAACAGATCGATCGGGACCGGATCAACAGCATCGACGTGCGCAACAGCTTCGCCGGCAGTTCCGACACGTTCCTGGTCGAAGCGAACACCACCAATATCGCCGCTCATGCCAGCGCGAGCTTTGCGCAACGCTATTATTATGTCGTCTCCATCCTCCACGCCGGCGGCCGCCGCACGAAACTGGCCGGTGGCCTCAAGGCCGACACGGCCTACAGCCTCGTAGCGGACATCCAGCGGGCCTTGAATAGCCAGCTGCGCTAACGCGCCAAAAGTTCTCATTTCGTTCTGTCCTACACGCCTTTAATCTGCCTACCCTCCCGGCAAGCATCCCTCTTCATGCAGGAGCCTTGCCATGACCGTGCAATTCCCGCCCCTCCCCACCGCCGCCATCCGCGAAGACGGCTGGTCGCCCGCGCGCCAGCGCCGCTTCCTCGAAACGCTGGCGTCCAGCGGGGTCGTCATGCTCGCCTGCGAATCCGTCCGCATCACCGCGCGCAGCGCCTATAATCTGCGCATCCGCCGCGATGGCGCCGCCTTCCGCCTTGGCTGGGACGCGGCGATCCTCATCGCCCGCGCGCGCCTTGCCGACGATCTGCTCGCGCGCGCCATCACCGGTTGCACCGACACGATCCGCCGCGACGAGGATAATTTCGAAGTCACCCGCCACCGCCACGACAATCGCCTCGCCATGTCGATGCTCGCCCGGCTCGATCGCATGGCCGACTGCCCGGCCGAGGGCAGCGACGCCGCCCTCGCCCGCATCGTGGCGCAGGATTTCGTCGCCTATCTCGACATGATCTGTCCGGAGGAAGCCACGCGCGAGGAGGCCGACCGCTGCAACCTCCCCCGCCCCGGCGCCGAGCCGTCCGCCCGCACTATGGAGGATGCCCGCATGCTCGACGGCGAGATGCCCGATACGCCGGAGCCGGTCGCGCCCGACGCCGCGACCAACGCCGCAATCGAAAGCGCCGCCGCCATCCTCTCCCCCGGCGCGTCCGCGGCGCTGTTCGTCGCCGCCCGCCTCGCCCTTCGGACGGCCGAAAAGCCGCAGATTTCCGACACGCAGGAACGGTGTGAACTTCGCACCCCGCCGGTCGTCCGCGGCACCCTGCCACCCGAAGAGGCTGCGGCCCGGCTGCGTGGCATCTGGTGGGATGAGGATCGGGAAGGCTGGCGCACCGATTATCCCGCCCCGCCCGGCTTCGATGGCGAGGAAAGCGACGAAATCTACGATGTCGATGACTATGAGCGCGACCTGACGCCGCAGGAGGAAGAGGCGCTCGCCATCCGCGACGAGGCCGAGCGCCGTCCCTATGAGGATGCTGCCGCACGCGCTCGCGACGTCTATTTCGGTTTCATCGTGGCGGGCGGGGCGGATGGCGCCATGGCGGGCGCCCCGCTCTCCTGAGCGCCCCGCCTTCCCAAGCGCCCCTCCACCGTCCGTCGCACGCATCGCAATAGCCGTCGCACGCCGCGATCGGCTCGGAACCCTCTGCGCACCCGCCGGTTATCCTGCTCAAGCAGACTTGAAGGAGACCCCCCATGATCCGTACCCTGATCTTCGGCGCCATTGCCGGTTATGTCGGCAAGAAGCTCTATGACGAAGGCAAGCTGACCGAGTTCAAGGATGATCTCGTCACCCGCTATAATGAAGCCAAAACCAAGCTGGAGGATCAGCGAGCCGCGACCGGAAGCGAGTCCGTGACGACCTCGTCCCCGATCGTCTCCCCCGCGACCAGCCCGGCCCATCCACTGCCGAACTGAGCCATGTTCGGGGTCGTTCGGCCTGAGCTTGTCGGGCCGAAGACGCCCGCAGGCCGACGACCTGTTTTCTTCGGGCTATAGCCTCTTCCAGGCAGGTAGAATCTCTGCTGGCTCGGAAAAACGGAAAACAAAAGAAAATTGGATCATCCGGCCCGATATGATCGGATCGGATTATCCTACAGGCAAAGCCCGAAAGCCAATCCCGTTCCCGGCGGCACTCGCGCCCCCCGCTCGCCGCCGGTCTCCGCCCGTCCGATGCCGCACCCCCTCTCACGGCATCGGCGGGCGGTATCTTTTTGGCTCCTGAAAATGTTACCCTTACGCAACCATCGCCCCGCTCCGGGGTTGATCCGGCGACAGGGTTTGACAAGGAGAGCAACATGCAAAAACCCATCCTCGCCGCCGCTATTCTGGCGATGCTGCCGCTTGGCGCCTGCGTTTCGGACAATGGAGGCGGCGGCTACGGCTATAATCGCCCCGATGATCGCCGTGGTCCGCCCCGCCATCACCGCCGCCCGATCCGCGACAATGACCAGATCTATCGCGACCGCGACGGCCGCTATTATTGCAAGCGGGATGACGGCACCACCGGCACGATCGTCGGTGCCATAGCCGGCGGCGTCCTCGGCAACGTCATCGCTCCCGGCGGTTCCAAAACGCTCGGCACCATCCTGGGCGGCGCCGGCGGCGCTCTTGCCGGCCGGGCCATCGACAAGAACGACATCAACTGCGAATGACGCAGGACTGACGAAAAAAGGGCGCGGGGATCACTCCCCACGCCCTTTCTGCATCATAATCCCGAATTACAGCTTTTCGGTAAGTTCCGGCACGACCTTGAACAGATCGCCGACCAGGCCGATGTCCGCGACCTGGAAGATCGGCGCATCCTCGTCCTTGTTGATGGCGATGATGGTCTTGCTGTCCTTCATGCCCGCCAGATGCTGGATCGCCCCGGAAATGCCCACGGCGATATAGACTTCCGGCGCGACGATCTTGCCGGTCTGGCCGACCTGATAGTCGTTCGGCACATAACCGGCATCGACCGCGGCACGGCTCGCACCGACCGCCGCGCCCAGCTTGTCAGCCAGCGGGAAGATGGTCGCCTCGAACGTCTCGCCGTCCTTGAGCGCCCGGCCGCCCGATACGATCACCTTGGCAGAGGTCAGTTCCGGCCGCTCCTGCTTGGCGATCTCGGCGCCGACGAAGGATGACAGTCCCTTGTCACCGGTCGAAGATACGGCTTCCACCGCACCCGAACCGCCGTCACGGGCTGCCTTTTCGAAGGCCGTACCACGAACGGTCAGAACCTTCTTCGCGTCCTTCGACTTGACGGTCGCAATCGCGTTGCCAGCGTAGATCGGGCGCGTGAATGTGTCCTCGCTTTCGACCGACAGGATATCGCTGATCTGCATCACGTCGAGCAGAGCCGCGACACGCGGCGCAATATTCTTGCCGTTGCTGGTGGCCGGCGCGACGAAGGCGTCATGATGGCCCATCAATTCGACGATCAGCGGCGCGACATTTTCCGGCAGCGCATGGCCGAAAGCGGCATCGTCGGCGACATGGACCTTGCCAACGCCAGCAATCTTGGCGGCTTCGGCAGCGACACCGTCGACGCCCGAACCGGCGACCAGCAGATGGACTTCCCCCAGCTTGCCAGCGGCGGTGACGGCGGAGAGGGTCGCGTCCTTGACGGCGCCGCCCTCATGTTCAACCCAAACGAGTGTCTTGCTCATGCGGCAACTCCCAGAGCTTTCAGCTTCGCGACCAGTTCATCGACATCGGCGACCTTGACGCCGGCCGAGCGCTTCGCCGGTTCGGACACCTTGAGCGTTTCCAGGCGCGGCGCGATGTCGACGCCGTAATCGGCGGGCGTCTTGGTGGCGAGCGGCTTGGCCTTCGCCTTCATGATGTTGGGCAGCGACGCATAGCGCGGCTCGTTAAGGCGCAGGTCGGTGGTGACGATCGCCGGAATACTCAGCTTCACCGTCTCCAGACCGCCATCGACTTCGCGGGTCACATTGACGCAGCCATCAGCAACCTCGACCTTCGATGCGAAGGTGCCCTGCGGCAGGTTCAGCAGCGCGGCCAGCATCTGGCCCGTCTGGTTGCTGTCGTCGTCGATCGCCTGCTTGCCCAGGATGATCAGGCCAGCGCCTTCCTCTTCCTGCACCTTGGCCAGCAGTTTGGCCACGCCCAACGGTTCGACCTCGTCATCGCTCTGAATCAGGATGGCACGGTCGGCCCCCATGGCCAGCGCGGTACGCAGCGTTTCCTGCGCCTTGGCCACGCCGATCGACACCGCCACGACTTCGGTCGCCACGCCTTTTTCCTTCAGGCGAATGGCTTCCTCGACCGCGATCTCGTCGAACGGATTCATGCTCATCTTCACGTTCGCCAGATCGACGCCCGTCCCGTCCGCCTTCACGCGAGGCTTCACATTATAATCAATAACCCGCTTTACCGGCACAAGGATCTTCATCTTCAACATCCTCCTTATCAACGCCAACAAGGGCACGGGCGGACCGTTTCCGGTCCCCCCGCACCCTTTGGTGTATCGTTCAGGCGAGGGAGCGGATCAGGCCGCCTTCCTCACTTCCGCCACGATCTTCTTGGCCGCGTCGCCCAGATCGTCCGCCGGGACGATCGGAAGACCCGAATTGGCCAATATGTCCTTGCCCTGCTGGACGTTGGTGCCTTCCAGACGGACGACCAGCGGAACCGACAGGTTTACTTCCTTGGCGGCGGCGACGATGCCGTTGGCAATGATGTCGCACTTCATGATGCCGCCGAAGATGTTGACCAGAATGCCCTTCACTGCCGGGTCCTTCAGGATGATCTTGAAGGCAGCCGTCACCTTTTCGGTGGTGGCGCCGCCACCCACGTCCAGGAAGTTGGCAGGAAATTCGCCGTTCAGCTTGATGATGTCCATCGTCGCCATGGCCAGGCCAGCGCCGTTCACCATGCAGCCGATGTTACCGTCCAGCTTGATGTAGGCGAGGTCGTACTTCGATGCTTCGACTTCGGCCGCGTCTTCCTCGGTCAGGTCGCGCAGTTCGGCGATGTCCTTGTGACGGAACATGGCGTTGCCGTCGAAACCGACCTTGGCGTCCAGAACCAGCAGGTTGCCCTGCTCGGTCAGCGCCAGCGGGTTGACTTCGATCTGCTCGGCATCGGTGTCGAGGAATGCGGCGTAGAGCGACGAAGCGACCTTGGCGGCCTGCTTGGCCAGATCACCGGTCAGGCCCAGGGCGTTGGCGACGGCGCGGCCGTGGTGCGGCTGGAAGCCCGAAGCGGGATCGACCGAGAAGCTGTGGATCTTTTCCGGGGTCGAATGGGCGACCTCTTCAATGTCCATGCCGCCTTCAGTCGACACGACGAAGGCGATGCGGCTGGTGGCGCGGTCGACCAGCAGCGCCAGGTAGAATTCCTTGGCGATGTCGGCGCCGTCGGTGATGTACAGACGGTTGACCTGCTTGCCCGCGTCGCCGGTCTGGATGGTGACCAGCGTGTTGCCCAGCATGTCGGCCGAGTGGGCCTTCACTTCGTCGAGGTTGAAGGCGAGGCGGACGCCGCCCTTGGCTTCGGGAGCGAGTTCCTTGAACTTGCCCTTGCCGCGGCCACCAGCGTGGATCTGCGACTTCACGACATAAAGCGGCCCAGGCAGCTTCTTGGCGGCTTCGACGGCTTCTTCGACCGTGAACGCGGCGTAACCGGCGGCGATCGGCGCGCCATACTTGGCCAGCAGTTCCTTGGCCTGATATTCGTGAATATTCATGGGCTCGCCCGTCCTTTTGCGTTGAACCTGATAGGCAACGGCTAAGCACAGGCGAAAAAGACGCGCCAGAAGATTTTGCAAAATCACTTTGCAAAATTGCAAAACCGGCGGGCGGGCCGACGACGATTTTATTGCGAAATTCCGCCTAAAATGCGCAGTTGAAGGCCGCTTTGCTGGTGACGGCAATGATCTCCGGATCCTGCAAAGCGCGGACCTTATGAATGAATCGATCGACCGTCATTTCCTCTGTGTGAGACTTGCGGAGCGAGGCGATCGACTGGAGCTTGCGAAGTTGCGCGATACTCAGCCGGTCAGCCATGCGCTCGGCCATACAGCCGGCCATTTTCGGCGACAGACCTGCGTCGATCAGCCCGGATCTCAACCGTGATTCGGGAGAAAGGCCGGTACAAGAGGATAGAAGCGAGCCCACAAGAACAAGATGGCCAAGCGAACGGAAAGCGGTGGCGGTCATGGCTGGGTCATGGCAACAAATGCCTGAATGTGGGATAAACGGACGCCCTGCGGGAGATAAGCATGGACCGAATTTTTGCCGCTCTTTCGCATCGCGTCGCCGGCTGGGCGGGACAACCTGTTTCCTTCATCCTCGCCAGCCTGGTCGTCCTGCTCTGGCTGATCACCGGTCCGATCTTCCATTATTCGGACACTTGGCAACTCGTCATCAATACCGGCACGACCATCGTCACCTTCTTGATGGTGTTCCTGATCCAGAATGCACAGAATCGCGACGGCTCGGCCATTCAGGCCAAGCTGGATGAACTCATCAGGGCCATCGACAGCGCGCGCAACGACTTTATCGGCATCGAGCATCTGACCGAAGCCGAACTGGAACGCATCAAGCATATTCTCGAAAAGGAATGCGGTGATGATGAAAGCCATCGCCGCGCCATCGAGCGCCTGATCCAACGGCGCTGATCGTCCACGCCCGTCAATGGGCGTGGACGATCAGCCGCTCATTTTCCCTGCGGTAGGCCTCGACCTGATCGGTGTAGCTGCGCGCCAGACTTTCATAAGCCACACGCCCCTCTCGCGACGCGCTGGCCTGCGCGCGGATCAGTGACATCTGCTGGCGATGCAGCAGATAATTGACATCCGTCTCCATGCTCATCCTCGCCCTCCTCGCTGTGAGATTGATCGATGAGCCGACCATGCGAGTCCCGCAAAGATCGGCAGTCCGATGATAGCATGCCCTTACCCCAGCGCGAACCTGCTCGTCCTTCCTCCTATTCGGAATAACGCGACTTGGGGGCGATCCAACGCAACAACACATAGCCTGCGAAGGCGGAAAGCAGCGATCCCATGAGAATGCCGCCTTTGGCTTCCTCCACAAGCGAAGGCTGGTCAGGGAAGGCAAGGGCGCCGATGAAGAGGCTCATCGTGAAACCGATCCCGCAAAGCATCGCCATGCCATAGACCTGCCCCCAACTCGCCTCGGACGGACGTTGGGCTATACCCAGCCGCACCGCGCCCCAAATCGCCCCGAAAACTCCGATCTGCTTGCCCAGAAACAGTCCCAATCCCACGCCAAGCGGCAGCGGCGCCAACAGGCTGCGAAGCATGTCGCCATTGAGCGTGAGCCCGCTGTTCACGAAACCGAAAAGCGGCACGATCGCATAAGCGCTCCAAGGATGCGCATGATGTTCCAGTCGATGCAACGGGCTGTCCGCAACATCGGGAGTGCCGGGCGTGCTGCGGATCGGTACGGTCATGGCAGCAAGCACGCCTGCGACCGTGGCATGCACACCCGACAATAGGGTCAGGTACCAGAGAAGAACGAAGCCGGTCAGATAAGGCGCGAGTGTCCGAACTCCGGCTCGGTTCATTCCATACATGACCGCGAGTACCGTCGCGCCGCCCGCGAGCGCGGCAATATCCAGGCCATCGGTATAGAACAGGGCGATGATGGCCACCGCGCCCATGTCGTCAACGATCGCAACCGCCGTCAGGAACAGCTTGAGCGAAGTCGGCGCACGATCGCCCAGCAGCGCCAGTACGCCGATCGCAAAGGCGATGTCGGTTGCCGCGGGAATCGCCCAGCCATTGGCCAGTTCCGACCGCGAAATCGTGACTGTCAGATAGACGAGGGCCGGTGCGATCATACCAGCGCCGGCGGCCAGGATCGGCAGCCGCCGCCGCTCCCATGTCGACAGGCCGCCGTCCAGAAATTCGCGCTTTATTTCCAGCCCGACCACCAGGAAAAAGATCGCCATCAACCCGTCATTGACCCACGAATGGACCGTCATCGTTCCCAATTTTGGCGACAGTGCTGGGCCCAATTCGGCATGGACCAGATGATGGTAGAAATGGGCTCCGTGTCCCGGCAGATTCGCCAGCAACATCGCCAGCGCCGCCGCGACGATCAACAGGATCGCGCCACCCGCTTCGCCAGTCAGAAAATCGCGAAGCGCGGACTGGGGGCGGGATGACATATGGGCGAATCCTTCTTTTGGACAGGTGCCATCCGCCAAAAGGCTTGGAAGCAGCGCGGGATGATGGCATCATCTCCTCCGACAAGGCATGGGGGTCAAGCCTTTGGGGGACATGTCGGTAGCGGCGCTGGTCGCACTGCATCATGAATTGCTGCTGTTCGCCGCAGTCGGCTTCGCCATTGGCGGGCTGGACGATCTGTTCGTAGATATCCTCTTCATTACCCGCAAGCTATGGCGCGAGTTGACCGTTTACGCACGGCACCAGCGCATGACCACCGCCAGTCTACCGCCCTCCTTTCGCACTGGAAAGATCGCTATATTCGTGCCTGCGTGGCAGGAATCGGTCGTGATCGGGCCGATGCTGCGCAATGCACTGAAGCAGTGGGGTAATGCTCACTATCGCATTTTCGTCGGCACCTATCCGAACGACCCGACCACGGTCGATGTCGTAGCTGCTCTCGCACAAGATGATCCGCGCCTGTTGCTTGCCGTCAATCACCGCCTCGGCCCAACTACCAAGGCCGATTGCCTGAACCTGTTGTGGCGCGCCATGCGGAAGGAGGAAGAGTCGGAAGGTTTCCGCTACAAGGCGGTCGTGCTGCACGATGCCGAAGATGTCGTCCATGCCGACGAGATTCGCCTCTACGACTTCATGATTGATCGTTTCGATCTGGTCCAACTGCCGGTCTTGCCACTGCCCGGTCGCGGCGGCTGGTTTGCGCGCGCCATCGCCAACCATTATGGCGATGAGTTCGCAGAGAGCCACGGAAAATTGCTGACCGTCCGCGAGGCGCTTGGCGCATCCGTTCCCTCGGCCGGCGTCGCCTGCGCCTTCGAACGGGACATGCTGGAGGCGCTGGCCCACGATCCTGCCCATGGCCCGTTCGACCCTTCATCCCTGACCGAAGATTATGAGGCAGGGCTGCGCATCCGTGACATGGGCGGGCGCAGCGTCTTCATCCGCATACGCGATTCCGCTGGAGAGTTGGTGGCGACGCGCGAATATTTTCCTGACAGCATCCCGGCCGCCGTGAAGCAGAAGGCGCGCTGGATGATTGGCATCTCGCTTGCGGGTTGGGATCGCATGGGCTGGCGCGGTGGCCCATCCGAATGGTGGATGCGCCTGCGCGACCGGCGATCGGCGATGGCCGCGCTGATTCTGTTCGCCGCCTATCTGACCCTGCTGCTCTGGGTCGTCCTTTGGCTCATAGACCTGTTTTACCCCATTCCATCGCCGCCGATGTCACCGTTTCTGAATCACCTCCTCTGGCTCAATATCGCATTGATGTCGTGGCGCGGTATCATGCGTGCGCTGTTCGTAGGCAGCACCTATGGCTGGCGCTATGGCCTGGGCGCAATCCCGCGTACTCTGATCGCCAATATCATTGCCATCCTCGCCGCGCGCCGCGCCATATCGCTCTATGTCCGTTCGCTGATGGGCACACCGCTGACCTGGGACAAGACCCAGCATCATTTCCCAGACCTCCAGACTGATCCGTGACGACAGCAGCCGGTCGCCCCCTGCGCTTCTTCGCACTGCTGATGATCGGATGGGTCACAGTCCGAGTGGCGGCGCATTACGGACCTTCGGACGCACCGCTTCCCGACATCGCCCATGGCCGGCCCGCCATGGCATCCAGCCCGGCACCGCTCCCGCCTGCGCTGTGGAGTCCTCCACCCGCCTTCATGCCGACAAGCGCACAATGGGTCATGCGAAACTCCAGTCCGATACCGCTGCCCGCCCGTCAGTTCTTGCCGGTCGCTAACGCTCCTTATTCCTCCAATCAGGGCACGCCTGTCGATCTGCTCGAATTTATCCGCTTCACTACTGCCTTCGCCAACCGGCATCATGCCAGCGACGACATGAACGCATCTCCCACTGCGATACCTCGCCCGCGACAAGAGCTAAAACCCCGGCGGCAGCAGCGTGCAGATCGCTGGCGCGGCAGCGCCTGGCTGCTGTGGCGGCCGGGCGACGCCAGGCGCGCGGATATCGCGACTGTAGGGCGGTTGGGCGGATCGCAGGCCGGGCTCCGCATCGACCATATATTCGCACCCGGCTCGACCCGCCATCCTTCCGCCTATGCCCGCGTCACCGGAGCACTGGACAAGCCGGCTGCGCCGGAGGCCGCCATCGGCCTTGCCGTCCAGCCCTTTCCCGCCCTGCCCGTCAGCCTTGCCGTGGAACGACGCATCAAACTGGGGGAAGGCGCACGCAATGCCATGGCGGTCCTCGCCGCAGGCGGCTTCGGGCCGACCCGCATCGCGCCGAGCGTCGAGGTCGAAGCCTATGCTCAGGCGGGACTTGTCGGGTTCCGCCGTCGCGACGCTTTCATCGACGGCAAATTCTCGCTGTTTTCGCCCCTTGCGAACACACCGCTGCGCATTGGCGCCGCGATTTCCGGTGGCGCACAGCCTGGCGTCGAGCGTCTCGACATCGGCCCGGAAATCCAGCTTCGCCTGCCCCTGCCCCAGATTGCCGCTCGCCTCTCCATGGAATGGCGCGAGCGTGTAGCAGGGAAGGCCACGCCTGCATCGGGTCTCGCCGTGACGCTGGCAGCGGATTTTTAACCGACGGCGCCCAAGCAGCCTTTATATCGCCGCGCTTTGCGACTAGGCGTTGAATAGCCATGGATCTTTACCTGCCCATCGCCAATCTGTCGGTGAACGCACTGGTCATCATCGGCCTTGGCGGCGTGGTCGGCCTGCTGTCGGGCATGTTTGGCGTAGGTGGCGGTTTCCTCACTACACCGTTGCTGATCTTCTATGGCATTCCCCCGACCGTCGCCGCCGCCTCGGCCGCATCGCAGGTGACAGGTGCCAGCGTATCCGGCGTCGTCACCCATATGTCGCGCGGTACGGTGGATTTCCGCATGGGTGGCGTTCTGATCGCCGGCGGCGTGGTCGGTGCGGGCCTTGGCGTCCTGATCTTCCGCCTGCTCCAATATCTGGGGCAGATCGATACGGTTATCGGTATCCTCTATGTGCTGATGCTCGGCGGCATCGGCGCACTGATGGCAAAGGAATCGATTCAGGCGCTGGTCGCGCTCAAGACCGGACAGAAGCAGCAGGCGCGCAAGCGTCGCCACCATCCGCTGGTTGCAGCGCTGCCGATGCGCTGGCGCTTCTATCGGTCGGGCCTTTATATCTCGCCGCTCGCACCGCTGCTGCTCGGCATGGCGACCGGCATCCTCACCATGTTGCTGGGCGTGGGCGGCGGCTTCATACTGGTGCCGGCGATGCTGTATCTGCTCGGCATGACCACCCAGTCGGTAGTCGGCACGTCGCTGTTCCAGATCCTGTTCGTCACCATGGCGACGACGATGATGCATGCCATGACGACCAAAGCGGTCGATCTCGTCCTCGCCATGCTGCTGCTGATCGGCAGCGTCACGGGCGCGCAGGTCGGAACGCGCCTGTCGATGACGATCCGCCCGGAATATCTGCGCATCCTGCTCGCCGCTATCGTGTTGCTGGTCGCGGCGCGCATGGCGCTGGGGCTGAGTTTTCGCCCCGACGAAATCTACACGATCGAGGTGCGCTGATGCGGCGCATCGCACTGATGACCACGGCGCTGCTGCTTGTCGCCGCAGATGAGCCGCAATTGGTTCCGGACGTTTCGCAACGCAATGTCGAAATCCAATACAGCTTTACCGGGGCAGACCTGCTGCTGTTCGGGGCGATCGTCTATCCGGGCGGCATCCGGCCGGAAAAGCCTGCTGACGTAGTGGTCGTGCTGAAGGGACCGGACCAGTCGATCCTGATGCGCGAAAAGCAGAAAGTTGCCGGCATCTGGGTGAACGCCGATCGGGCGCGCTTCCAGTCGGCGCCCAGCTTCTACGCCATGGCCTCCTCGCGACCGATCGATCGTATCGTCGATGAACGCACCGCCGCCATCTACGAATTGGGCGTCGACAAGCTGCAACTTTCCCCCTCTTCGCTCAACGAGAGTTCGGAACTGGACCGGTTCCAGGCCGGGCTGGTCGACCTGCGGCAGCGGTCGGGCCTGTTTGTCGAGCGACCGGGCACGGTGGAGATCACCGATGGCGTCCTCTACCGCGCCCGCCTGCCCTTGTCGGCGCGCGTGATCGTCGGCGACTATACTGCGGAAACCTTCCTGGTGCAGGATGGCCGGGTCGTGGCCGCCGCCGTCCGCGACATTACCGTGCGAAAGTCGGGATTTGAACAGTTCATGGCGGTGGCGGCTGAAAACTGGTCCTTCCTCTATGGCCTGACCGCCATTGCGCTTGCGGTCGGCATGGGCTGGGCCGCCGGCGCTATAGCAAAGCGCATCTAGTCCAAAGAAATTCCCTGCGCCGATAACCAGTCGCGCACGGACGCCAGTTGGGCCTCATGCCGCAGCCAACGCCCCACGGCATCGGCATTGAGGGGATGCCGAACTTGTGCCGCACTGGGTGTCGCCACCGCTGCCTTGTTCTTGTGGAAGGACAGGCAGGCCTCATCCCAATCCAATCCGCAATGGGCCAGCAATCGCCGCGTTTCACCTTCCTGATCGGCAACCAGCGCTTCGTAGGAAAGTTGCAGCACCCGGTCCGGAAACAGCCGCCCCCACATCGCCATCAAGCGATCGAAACGCGCATAATAGCGGGCCGTATCCATCAGGTCGTAGCTATAGGCATAGTAAGCCGACTGACTGGCGAAGAGATTCTTGTAATTGCTCCAGATCGTATCCATCGGATTACGGCGCAAGCAGACGATCTGTGCCTGCGGCAAAGCGCTCAAGATATGGCCGGCATAGAGAAAATTGGCCGGCAATTTGTCGATGAAGCGCGCCCGGTCTTCAGGCCGGTGATGGCTGGCACGCGCCATATAAGCCTGCCCCATGGCGCGCATGTCCGCGGTCTCGCTGGCTGCGATCGTTTCTGGATCGATGACAAGACGGGACCGGGTGTCCGCAAGTTGCTTCACTGCAAGCGGCATCGCTTGAAGTTCGCCCGCCGATCCGACGTCGCGGTGGGATGACAGGATACGGTCGACCAGCGTGGTTCCCGTGCGCGGCATACCCACGACGAAGATCGGCGCAGGCTCATCCAATCCCTTGCCCCAGGCCTTCGGCAATCCATCCGCGAACAGCCGCTCTATCGCGTCGAAGATCGCCTTGTCCTGCGCGAAGTTATAGCCGATCGCCTGTTTCTGCGCGGAATTGGCGGCGGACAGATGGGCAAAGGCCGCCGTGCCATTGCCCAGATCCTCATGACTCTTGGCCAGCGCATAACGGATACGCAGTTCGTCCTCTGGTCGGGCAGCCGCCAGCGCCGCTTCCAGACGCGGCACATGGTTCGACTCCGCCGTCTGGCGGGACAGGATGGCCAGTGCATAATGGACCCGCCCATCGCCGGGATTTACTCGCAGTATCGCTTCATAATGACCCCGTGCCGTTCCAACCCGCCCGGTAAAGCCGCAGGCCGCCGCCAGATTGTAACGATAGCCCGCATTGCCCGGCTCCGCCGCCACCGCCTTCTTGAAAGGGGCGACCGATCCATCATGATCGCCCAGCCGCGCAAGGACGCAGCCTATGGTGTCAAGCGTCAAGGCATCGACCGGTCCTGCGGCCAGAGCGTCTCGCGCCGCTTTCATCGCTTCGCCATCCCGTCGCAACAGGATCAGCAATTTCGCATAGTGCGCCAGGTGTTCCGCCACACCGCCCCGCGCCACCGCCTGCTCCAGCATGGGCAGCGCCTTTGCAAGCTGTCCGGCCTCCGCAGCAGTCATGCCGAGAAGAAAGAAGCCATCGGGCCTATCCGGTTCCATCATGGCCAGCCGTTGCGCGGCCTGCGCGGCTGCTGGCAGGTCGCCGCGCGCCAGCGCTGCGCGTGCCACTGCCGCCAGCTTCATGCCATCCCCAGCGTGAAGCCCGCGACCCGCTCGATCAGCCAGAAGCAGCCGACAATGCCTGCGCTATAGAGGGCGGCCTGACGCACCCATTGGTCGCGATCGAAGATGCCCGCCAGCTTCATGACAGCAAGAACGCAGGCGACGAAGATCAACTGCCCCAATTCTACCCCGCCATTGAAGAAGAGCAGGCCAGACAATCGCTCCTGCGGCGCGACGCCCAGTTCACGCAAGACTGTCGCAAAGCCCAGCCCATGGAGCAGACCGAAGCCCGCAACCACGGCCAATTGCCGCCGGCGCTTACCCGGATCGGTCATGTCGTCTTCCCTGGCTCGGATCGCTTCGCGCGCCATGAAGGTGATCGAGAGCGCGATCACCGCTTCCACCGGCGGCACCGGAACCTTGATGATATCGAAAAAGGCCAGCGCCAGGCTCAGCGAATGACCGATGGTGAAGGTCGTGACCAGCGCCAGCAGAAAACGTCCGCGCGCCAGCAGGCAAAGGCACAGGACGAAGGCCAGATGATCCCAGCCGCCCAGAATATGGACTATCCCCTGCCATGTATATTCGACCGCCACCTCCGGCAGTGCGCGCGTCCGTGCCGCCGTTTCGCCGATCGGCAGCGACAGCGTTTCGCCATCGGGCTGGAGCGCCTGCTGCACCCGCGCGCCCATCGCGGTCGACAGGAAGGTGCCGCCATCAACGGCCCAAGGCGTAACGATCGCATCGTCCACTTCCAGCGCCCGATCGCAACCGATACCGATCGAATAGCGGGTCATCACCGTTTCGGTCAGCTTTTCCCGGCTCGTCTCGCGGCATCCCTCCGGCAGGCCCAGCGACTTGTCGCTCGCAAGGACGGAAGGGATGGAGGCGCTGAGTTCGAAGCTGCCGGGATCGATGCCCGGCTGGATGCTGAAGTCACCGACGCGAAACACATCAGCCTGCGCTGGGGCGGCGAAACCGACAAACAGCAGTAGAATGAGAAGCGCGCGGTGGAGCATATTACTGCTCGACCCGGACATTATAGCCTGCCTCCAGTCGCTGCACTTCCTTTTCCACCAAGGCGCCGGTCTGGGCCGCCAGATAATCCTGTTTCACCTGATCGCGGACATCGGTGTAGCGCAGCATGGCGGAGGCGCCACGATCGCGGACGCGGGCGAAATGCCAGCCGCGAGTCGATCGGAGCGGCCCGATCCATTGGCCAGCCGGCGCCTTTTTCAATGTGTCGAGAAAAGACTGGCCGAACATGCCGCGCAGCATGGATTCGCCATAATCCTTGAGGTCATGGCCCATCCAGAAATCGTCGCCTTTCACCACACCGCCCGATCGCAGCGTCGCCAGCAGCACCGGCGCATTGCCCGGCTTGCCCTCGAAGAAGACATGGTCGACCGACATGCGCGGTTCGGCCCGATAAAGGTCGCGATGGGTGGCGTAATAGCCTATCAACTGGTCCTCGCTCGGGTCGGCCGGCGCACCGGCGATCATGAAACGAACCCGGTCGATCAGCCGCTGCTTGGTGGTCTTGTCGGTCATTTGCATGCCCCGCTCCACCGCTGCCCGGAACAGCAGTTCGTCGGCGACATAATCGTGGATCAGCTTCGCCCGCGCCTGCGCGTCGGGCTTCTTGCCCGCCATCATCTCATAATCGTCGGACAGGCTTTTCTGCACGGAAAGCGGTACATCGATCACTTCATGCCGGGCACTGACCATCCAATAGAGCGCGAAGATGGCGGCGGCCACCGCCAGAAAGACGAGAAACGGATCGCGGTTCGCCAGACCACGAAGCGGAGCCATCACATGGCGCATCTGCGCAAACCTTTCGCTTTCGTCCGGCAGGCCGGTCGTCCTGCCAGATTATGACGATCCACGGGACGCGGCCCTCTACGTCAAATGACGCATGGGTCGGCATGTCAGGGGCCACCGGCCTGTTCGACACCAAAGTTCACACCGTCGCAGGGCAATATTTTTCGGGCTTGTTCGCAACATCTGCGCCAGCGATGCGATGGGACCATGAAAAAGACCGGAGGATTGCTCCCCCGGCCCTTGTTTCCGTCAGATCGTGCGATCAGAACTTGTAATTGGCGCTGATCGTGAAGTTGCGCGGTGCGCCGTAGCGATATTGGCTGAACGACCCGATCTGGCTGTAATATTTCTTGTCGAACAGATTTTCGACGTTCGCTTGCAATTGCAATCGCTCGCTGACCGCATAGCGGGCCATCAGGCTGACCAGCGTGAAACCATCCTGCTGGAAACGGAAGGGCGCGGCGGTATAGGGATTGTCGCCATCCGAATAGGATTTGCTGCGATAATTGATGCCGCCGCCTACGGTCAGGCCGGTCAGCACGCCCGGCAGATCATAGGTGGTGAAGATCTTCAGAAGCTTGCGCGGTTGTTCCGTGTTCGCCGCCACGCCTTCGCCATCTTCTGCCTTGAACTGGCTGTAGCTGGCATTGACGTTCCAGCCCGGCAGCGGCTGGCCGGTGGCCTCCAGTTCGAAGCCCTTGCTGACCACGCCCTGAGCCGCGCGATAGGGCTGGAAGGTCTGGCCATTGACGATGATTTCCGGCCCGTCCGTCTGCCCGACATTGTCCTGCTCGATGCGGAACAGCGCGATCGAGGTTTGCAGCGCATCGCCGAAGAAGCTGCTCTTCAGGCCGATTTCATAGGCGTTGCCGTCGAGCGGATCGAGCAGTCGCTGATTGCGGTCATACAGGTTCTGCGGCTGGAAGATCTTGGTATAGCTCGCATAGACGCGGTGGTTCGACGAAATGTCATAGAGCGCGCCGACATAGGGGATGAACACATTGTCGTCGCCATAGTCGCTGGTGCCGGACCAGGCAAAGCCGGTCTGGTTCCAGCTGGCCAGACGACCACCCAGAATGATCTTGAACGGATCGGCAACGTTCAGGCGGAATGCGCCGTAATAGCCGGTCTGCTTGATCCGTTCCTGCTCGTTACGGGTCGGCGTGGTGCCCCATACCGGTTCAGGATAGGGCACGCCTTCCTGACCGATCACCGGCAGGTCCGTCAGCCACGGCAAGGGCGCCGTGTAATTGTCGGTATGCCGCTTGAGGATGCTGTGCAGGGCGCCCAGCACGACCTCATGGTCGCGGCCGAACAGGGACACCTCGCCCTTCAACTGCGCATCGAAGCTGTTCTGGATGCTCTGCCCCTTGGACTTGTAGGGATTGGTGCCGTCCATCGTGCCCGTGGCCTTGTCGACGCCGCCATAGAGATACAGCAATTGCGTATCCCCGGTGGTCTTCAGGCGGTTATAGTTGACGGTCAGGTTCCAGCGGTCGCCAAATTCCTGACGGACCGTGGCGAAGATATTCTGGTTGGTCGTGTTCCAATAGGTCCAGTCCGCCGCCGTGGTCTGCGACCGGGACAGGTCGGTCAGCGTGCCGTCGGTGTAGAAGGTCGGCAGCGCGCCCCAGGTCGCGCCCTTGGGCTTGCTGTCCTGATGGCTCATGCCGACACGGACGAGCGTGGAATCGGTCAGGTCTCCTTCGACCACACCGTAAAGCACCCACTTCTTCTTGTCCTGAATGTCGATATAGCTTTCACCCTCTTCATAACGGCCGACCAGGCGCGCGCGAAACCGACCATCGGACGTCAGCGCACCGCCGATGTCGGCTGACACCCGCCAGGTGTTCCAGCTGCCGATGCTGGCGTTGACATAGCCGGTCAGTTCAGTGGCGTCGGCATGTTTACGGACGAGATTGACCGAAGCGGATGGGTCGCCCGCACCCGACAGCAAGCCGGTCGCGCCGCGCACGATTTCCACGCGCTCATAGATCGATACGTCAATGCTGGTTTCGCCATTGCCACCCGCCAGAGTCCAGGCGGCAGGGACGCCATCCACCTGCGTATTGCGGATCTGGAAGCCACGCGCATAGAAGTTGTTACGGACGTCATCGACTTCGTTGACCGAGACGCCGACGCCGTTCTGGATCACATCCTTCACGCTGATCAGATTCTGGTCGAGGATGCGCTGGGCGGTCATGACGCTGACAGACTGCGGCGTTTCCTGAATGGTGAGGCCAAGGCCCGTGGCAGTGTCGATCTTGTTGGGCAGCGTGTAGGTACCGGTGACGATGATCTCGTCGTCTGCCGGCGCGTTGTCGGCAGGCGCCTGCGCCACCGCCGGCATAGCGACAAAGGCAGCCGCCGACGCAGTCAAGAGGAGAGAAAATTTCCGAACCATGATGATGCCCCCGATGAGAATGGAATTGGTGCCACCATCAAGCCGGGTCTCAAATCCTCGCTTGCGGCGGCGTCTCTATCGAGAGGCCGTTACTGGTAATAATAATAATTCGCAATATTAACTGGAGTGAAAATCGTACTAATTTGCAATAGCGTCGCAGTCGCTCCGCGAGCGCCTAATGTTTCGCGCGGCGGCGCCGGGTTTCCCAGCCCTTCTTAGCGGCGGCAGACCGATCCGCCGCAGATCTTTGCGCGGATGCCGCGCCGCCGATCTTGCCGCCTTTGCGCGACGAGACATGCGTATCGGGCTCGCCTCGGCCCGATCCCGACAGATTTCCACCACCCGATTCCTTGTTGACCGTCGCCCAGGCGCGCTTTTCCGCCTCTTCATGGCTGACACCGTGATCCTCATAACCCTGTTCGATATGCCGCGCCTTGCGCTTTTGCTTGTCGGTATAGCTGCTCTTGTCGCCCTGGGGCATGGCCGGTCTCCTGCATTCCCCGCTCTCCTCCAACCCGCCGATCGCAAGCTGGTTCATATCGATGCGATATCGTTACGAGGACGCGGAACAGCGGCGCGGGACGCGCGTTCGCTACATATGGAAGACCGTTCCCTGATCGAACGACTGGCCCGCCATCTGGCGGCGGCGGAGCCGGACGACTGGCCCGCCAGGGTGGAGGATGCAGCCAGCATTCTGGCCCTGTTGAAAGAGCCTGACACCGCCATGCGCACGGCCGGCGACGCGGCTGTCTGGCATTCGATGATTGAAGCGGCGCTGCGCGAGCGTTGGAGCGTCGGGCGGCTTGGCGCCGAAGAGGACGCACCGTCAGGATCGGATGAGGAAGGCGAGATTCGCCTGACCCCCGATGCCGTGCGGGGCGATCGTGCCGACTGGGTTCATCTTCATCCTGGGCAGGAGAAGCAATCATGAAGGGGCTGTTGAAACTTGCGGTCGTCACCGGCCTGGGCGCGATCGCGATCAAGGGATGGCGGGAGTGGATGGGCGACGGCCGCGAACCGGACGATCGTGGGCCGGTCGGATCGTCGGGTGTGGTGCGCGACGCCGGACCGCAAAATGGCGTTACGTCCGACCAGTGGGACAAGGTCGACGAACAGTCCGACGAAAGCTTCCCCGCCAGCGACCCGCCCGGAAACTACTGACCGCCTGATGGACGCCGCCTGATGGACAATGCGCCGTTCGGCGCTTTGCCGCACCGGCCCGGCTCCGATTTTCAAACCGATACAGTCCATTGCCCCCCCGATGCGCGCCCTCTATGAGGCTGACGCACGGGCGTTTTCACCCGCAACAGGGGAATCAAAAACTATGCCTTCGGGTCTGATCGCGCTGCTCGACGATGTGGCGGGCATTGCCAAGCTCGCTGCGACCTCGCTGGACGATGTCGCCGCCGCAGCCGGCAAGGCCGGGACCAAGGCCGCCGGTGTCGTGATCGACGATGCCGCCGTCACGCCCAAATATGTGATGGGCCTGACCCCAGACCGCGAACTGCCGATCATCTGGAAGATCGCCAAGGGGTCGCTGCGCAACAAGCTGCTCTTCCTGCTGCCCGCCTGTCTGTTGATGAGCGCCTTCGCGCCCTGGCTGCTGCCGCCACTGCTGATGCTGGGCGGCGCCTTCCTCTGTTTCGAGGCAGTAGAAAAGCTGCTGGAGGCGATTCAGGGCGGCCATGACGTCGCCGAGGAAGCGGTCAAGGCGCACAGTTCCGCCGAGCTGGAAAATCAGAAGGTGTCGAGCGCCATCCGCACCGACTTCATCCTGTCGGGCGAGATCATGGCGATCGCATTGGGCACGGTCGCGACCGAACCGGTATGGGAGCAGGCGATCATCCTGGTGGTCGTCGCCATCCTGATCACCGCGGGCGTCTATGGCGTGGTGGGCCTGATCGTGAAGATGGACGATATCGGCCTGCACCTTGCCGAAAAGGACGGCGCGGGCACGCAGGCTTTTGGCCGCACGCTGGTGAGGGCGATGCCGGTTCTGATGTCGATCCTGGCGGTGGTCGGCACCGCCGCCATGCTGTGGGTCGGCGGCGGGCTGATTGTTCATGGCCTGCATGAATTTCACCTCGACCTGATCCCCGGCGCGATCCACCATGTGGCGGAAGGGGCCGCCCGTGCGGTGCCCGCGATCGGCGGCTTCCTCGACTGGCTGGTCAACGCCATTGGCGGCGCGATCGTCGGGCTGGTGGTCGGCGGCGTCATCGTCGGCGTGCTGCATCTGTTCAAGAAGCACTGACGCCTTTATGAACGCCGTGCTCCTGCGAACGCAGGAGCCCAGGGCGTCGATAAGCGCCCAGCATCCTGGGCTCCTGCGTTCGCAGGAGCACCATGTCTTCTTGTCTGGACCATCAACGTGACCCACCCTTCCCCCTGGCGCATCGAGGCCGGCGCACTGATCGCGCTCGCCCTGCCGATGATCGCGGGCAATATCGCCTGGTCGGCGATCGCCGCGACCGATCTGCTGCTGCTCGGCCGCCGGGGCGCGGAAAGTGTGGCGGCGGGTGCGCTCGCCATCAATCTGTTCCATGCGTTGCTGATCTTCGGCATGGGCCTCGTCACCGCCGCCTCGCCACTGATCGCCACCGAACGGGGGCGCCGCCGCCATAGCGTTCGCGACGTGCGCCGCACCGTCCAGCAGACGCTGCGCGCCGCCGTCTTCTTCGTGCTGCCTGCCTGGGCGGTCCTGTGGGAATGCGAGACGATCCTGCTCGCCATGGGACAGCAGCCGGACCTCGCCCATGAGGCCGGCCAGTTGATGCGCGGACTGCAATGGGCGCTGCTGCCCTTCCTCTGCTTCACCACCTTGCGCAACTTCATCGCAGCGCTCGAACGGCCAGTCTGGGGGCTGATCGTGATGCTGCTGGCCATCCCGATCAACGTACTGATGGGCTGGGCGCTGATCTTCGGGCATTTCGGCCTGCCCGAACTGGGCCTGTTCGGCGCCGGCTTGGCCAGCACCCTCTCCTCCTGCTTCCTCTTCTTGGGGCTGCTGGCCGTCATCCTCGTCGATCGGCGCTTCCGCCGCTACAGCCTGATGGGCCGTTTCTGGACGCGCGATCGCGAACGCCATCGACAGGTCTGGGCGCTGGGCCTGCCGATCGCCATCACCCTGGGGTTCGAGACGACGGTGTTCAACGCCTCCGCCTTCCTCATGGGGCTGATCGGGCGGGACTCGCTCGCCGCCCATGCGGTCGCGATCCAGATCGCCGCGCTCGTCTTCATGGTGCCGATGGGCATAGGTCAGGCCGCGACGGTACGCGTCGGCATCGCCTATGGGCGCAGGGACCGCGCCGGCATCGGTCGCGCCGGCTGGCTCGCCCTGCTGATCGGCACCGGCTTCGCCATCTGCTCCGGCGCGCTGCTGATCCTGATGCCGCGCACGCTGGTGTCCGCCTTCCTGGATCTCAGCAATCCCGCCAACGCGCGTACCGCCAGCCTTGCCGTCAGCTTCCTCGCCGTCGCCGCGCTGTTCCAGCTGGTCGATGCCGCGCAGGCGGTCGGCGCGGGCGTGCTGCGCGGCGTGCAGGATACCAAGGTGCCGATGATATTCGCCCTGATCGGCTATTGGGTCGTGGGCATCGGCGTCGGCACCCTGCTCGCCTTCCCGCTGCGCATGGCGGGTGTCGGCATCTGGCTGGGACTCGCGAGCGGACTCGGCGCGGTCGCCGTCCTGCTCATCGCCCGCTGGAGCCTGCGCGAACGGCTGGGATTGATGCCGGCCTGATCCATTCGTCCCGACGATTGCACGGGAGGAATATGGTGCAGCGCACAAAGCAATTGAAAGAATCGGCAAAATCCGTCAGGGAGAGCCAATCATGCAAGCCCCGACCGAGATTTTTGAAGCGATCGCGCTCCAGAAGTGCCTGAAGGTGACCTATAACAAGATGGTCGTCACGCTGGCGCCGCACATCCTCTACACGCGTCATGACGAGATGTATATCGACGCCGTGACCACGGACCGCAACGGCACGCCGCCGCGCGAGCTGAAGCTCGGCACGTTCAAGCTGGCCGGCCTGTCCGACCTGCAAGTGCTGGATGAAGCGTTCGAGGCGATGTATGGCCTCTACAATGACGGCGACGACAAATATAAGGGTGTGACCCTGTTCGCCGTGACGCCGGAAAGCCAGGCGGCCTGAAGAAGCTACGCCTGACCAGTGGAGTATATGGGGCGGCCATGGGCCGCCCTTTTCATTTCTTCAGTCGCCTTTTCACTTCTTCAAGCGATAGCCGGTCCGGAACATCCAGCCGATGATGCCCAGGCACAGCGTCAGCATCGCCGCGACGAACAGCAGGCTATATTCGATCCCCACATCGCCCCGGCCGAAGAAGGTCCAGCGAAAGCCGGAGATCAGATAGACGATCGGGTTGAACAGGGTCATGGTCCGCCACGGATCGGCCAGCATGTGCACCGAATAGAAGGCGCCACCCAGGAAGGTGAGCGGCGTCACGACCAGCAGCGGGATCACCTGCAACTGTTCGAACCCCTGCGCCCAGATGCCCAGGATGAACCCGAACAGGCAGAAGCTGATCGCGATCAGGACCATGAAGCCCGCCATGGCGAAAGGATGGGCCACCTGGATGTCGACGAACAGATGCGCGGTCAGGAAGATGATGGTGCCCACGATCAGCGACTTGGTCGCCGCCGCGCCGACATAGGCGATCACCGTTTCCGTGGCGGAGATGGGCGCCGACAGCAGTTCATAGATGGTGCCGGTGAATTTGGGCATGTAGATGCCGAAGCTGGCGTTGAAGATGCTTTCGGTCAGCATCGACATCATGATCAGGCCCGGCACGATGAAGGCGGCATAGGGAATGCCGTCCACCTGCGTCATGCGCGATCCGATCGCCCCGCCGAACACCACGAAATAGAGCGTGGTGGTGATGACCGGGACCAGCAGTCCGGTCAGCCAGGTGCGGCGAAAGCGATGCAGTTCGAACTTGTAGATGGACGCGATCGCCCGGAAATTCTGGAGGCTCATGCGGCCTTCTCCTGATGGACGAGGCTCACGAAAATATCTTCCAGGCTGCTCTGCTTGGTGTTGAGATCCTTGTAGGCGATGCCGAGATCGCCCAGCCTGCGCAGCAGCGACGACACGCCGGTCCGCTCCGCCTGGGTATCGAAGATATAGTCGATCTCATGACCGTCTGCGCCCAGCGTGACGTTCCAGTCCGCCAGTTCCGCCGGAACCGCCTCGATCGGGTCGGCCAGCACCACGGTCAGCGCCTTCTTGCCGAGCTTTTTCATGAGCGCGGTCTTTTCCTCGACCAGCACCAGTTCGCCCCTGTTGATCACGCCCACCCGGTCGGCCATTTCCTCCGCCTCCTCGATATAGTGGGTGGTCAGGATGATGGTCACGCCGGTCTGGCGCAGTTCGCCGATCAGCTTCCACATGTCGCGGCGCAGTTCGACGTCGACGCCGGCGGTCGGTTCGTCGAGGAACAGGACGCGCGGTTCGTGGGACAACGCCTTGGCGATCATCACGCGGCGCTTCATGCCGCCCGACAGTTCAAGGATCTTGTTGTGGCGCTTGTCCCACAGCGACAGGTCGCGCAGGATCTTCTCGACATAGGCGTCGTTGCGGGGCTTGCCGAAGATGCCGCGGCTCAGCGCCACCGTGTCGATCACCCGCTCGAACTGGTCGGTGCTCAGTTCCTGCGGCACGAGGCCGATCGCCGTACGCGCGCCGCGATAGTCGCGGACGATGTCATGCCCGGCCACGGTTACGCTGCCGCCGGTCGCGCGGGCGATGCCGCAGATGATGGAGATCATCGTCGTCTTGCCGGCGCCGTTCGGGCCCAGCAGCGCGAATATCTCGCCTTCCTCGATCGTCAGGTCGACGCCCTTCAGCGCCTCGAAACCCGACGCATAGCGTTTTGTCAGGCCGTTGATTTCAATGATGGATGCCATGGATGGCTCTGCCCCCCTTTGCCTAGCCGGAAAGATAGGGCTGCGACGCCGCGATACAACCGTCTGAAAAACATTGCTCCAGCAATATGACGGGCTTAGATTCCGTTTCCCATAAGCGGAGATGGCCCATGAAAAAGGCAGTGCTCTTTCTCTCGATCGCGCTGATCGTCGCCCCCGACATCGCGTTGGCCCAGCAGCAACAGGACCGGATGCAAAGGCCGTCCCAGCCGCAACCGCCCCGGCCCCAACCTCCGAAACCCCAGCCGCCCAAACCGCAACCGCCAAGGCCAGGCGGGCCATCGGTCCAGCCGCTCCGCCCAGGCACCGGTGGGCCGGCGATCCAGCCGCCGCGACCCGGCACTCGCCCGGTCAAGCCGCTGCCGCAGCACCGCCCCGGCGCGGGCCGTCCGCCGCAATTCAGGCCGATCCACCGACCGGGCTTCCTCTACCCGCACGGTTATCGCTACCGCCGCTGGACCATCGGCCTGCTGCTGCCGACGATCTTCCTGTCGACCCAATATTATTATGACGACTATGCTCATCTGGGCGTCGGCGCGCCGCCGCGCGGTTATCGCTGGGTCCGCTATGGACCCGACTTGCTGCTGGTCCGCAGCCGCGACCGCAAGATCGTCGACGTGATCTACGGGGCCTTCTACTGACAGACCAAAAGGGCCGCATCACACGATGCGGCCCTTTTACGTGGCTCTCGCTATTCGCCCCGGCGGAAGAAGCGGAAGACGGTCGCCGGCGGGAAATTGCGCACCGTCTGACCGGCACGCACCACATCCAGGTCCAGCGCCTCCAGCAACTCGCGATTAACCGGCGGGCGCATCGAATAGGTGAACTGCACGAAACTGCCGCCCGGCTTCAACATGCGGAAGGCTTCCGACAATATGTCGACATGCATGCGCCGGTCCATCGCCAGCAGCGGCAGGCCGCTCACCACCGTCTGATAGTCGCCCGGCTCGCCCGCGGTCGCAGTCGACACGATCTGCGCCGGCGTTTCCAGCACGGACACATGGGGGAAATGCCGGCGCAGGCCTCGCGCGAAGGCGGGATTGATCTCCACCACCTCCAGCTTTTCGGGCGGCAGGCCGGTTTCCAGGATCGCGCGGGTGAACACGCCGGTCCCCCCGCCCAGTTCCAGCACGCGGCCGTCCTGCGGATCGATCTGCGCGACCATCAGGCGCGCAAGATAGCGGCTCGACGGAACGACCGACGCGGTCTGACGCGGCTTCTTCACCCAGGCGGCGAGGAAGTCCAGATATTCGGTCGCGCGCGCGCGAAACTCGCTGCTTTGCAGGGCCATGGCCCGGCTGCGCTTGGGCTTATACTGCATGGGCGAAATGCGAATGCTCTCTATCCATCGCGACTCCCTTAGCGAGCCGGACGGGCCACGTCGATTGACTTTCTGGCGAATTCGCGCCGGATCGCCTCAAGCGGCGCCCCGGACGTCGCGGAAACCGGACAATATGTCGACCCTGTCCTGCAACCAGTCGGCGACGGCCCCGATCCGGGCCAGACGCCGCATGTCGTCCTGCATCACCAGCCAGAAGCTGCGCGTGATTTCAACACGGTCGGCCATCAAGGGCATCAGGCCGGGATCGCGCCGGCCGATGAAGTCGGGCAGCACGCCGATCCCCGCCCCCTCCGCGATCATCCTCTGCTGCATGGTGATGCTGGTCGATCGCAGATTGGCCTCCAGCCCCGCCTCCACCTCGTCCAGATAGTCGAGTTCGGGGGAAAAGATGAACTCCGGCACATAGCCGACCAGCGTGCAATCGCGCAGGTCTGCGGGCTTGCCCGGCCGCCCGACCCGCTCCAGATAGGCGGGCGACGCGTAGAGGTGCAGCCGATAGTCGCCCAGCCGCCGCACCGTCAGTCGCCCGCGCTGCGGCCGCGCCAGCATCACCGCCATGTCGGCTTCCCGCTTGGAGGGATTGAGGAAACCCGATGCGGTGATGAGATCCAGCCTGATCCCCGGATGCCGCCGATTGAAATCCCCCATGCCCGGCGCCAGCACCCAGGTGCCGAACCCCTCCGCCACCGACAGCCGCACCTGTCCGCTCAGCTTGCGTTCCTGCCCGCTCATCTGCTCGACCGCCGCCAGCGCCGCGCTTTCGGCCGCCTCGGCATGGCCCAGCAATTCCTGACCGCGCGAGGTCAGCGACCGATCGCCTGCGCCGACCTCGAACAGGTCAGCGTCCAGCGCCTTTTCCAGCCGGGCGATCCGCCGCGCGATGGTCGTCGCGTCGATCCCCAGCGCCCGCGCCGCCGGCGCAACCTTGCGCGCGCGCGCCACGGCGAGAAATACCCTGAGGTCGTCCCAATCGAACATGCCGCCCCTTGTCGCTGCATTATTGCAGCATCGTCATGCGATATTCCGCTGTTGCTTGCAATAACGCCGCAGCGCTACAAGGCGGCAACCAAGGAGAGGCCAAGAACATGACAACCCCAATGCGTGAGATTTCGCACAAGCTCGCCTTCGCCCATGACGTCGCGCCGACGCGCTACAGCGACGTGTTCGATCCCAATAATGGCAGCGTGCAGGCGCGTGTAGCGCTGGGCGATGCCGCCCTGCTCGACAAGGCGGTCGAGGCCGCGAAGAAGGCGCAGCCCGCCTGGGCCGCCGTCAATCCGCAGCGCCGCGCCCGCGTCATGTTCAACTTCAAGGCGCTGGTCGAAAAGCATATGGACGAGCTGGCGCATCTGCTCAGTTCCGAACATGGCAAGGTGATCGCCGACGCCAAGGGTGACATTCAACGCGGTCTGGAAGTCATCGAATTCTGCTGCGGCATCCCTCATGTCCTGAAGGGCGAATATACCCAGGGCGCAGGGCCGGGCATCGACGTCTACAGCTTCCGCCAGCCGATCGGCATCGGCGCTGGCATCACGCCCTTCAACTTCCCCGGCATGATCCCGCTGTGGATGTCGGGCGTCGCCATCGCGACCGGCAATGCCTTCATCATGAAGCCATCCGAACGCGATCCGTCGGTGCCCGTGCGTCTTTGCGAACTCTTCCTGGAAGCCGGCCTGCCCGAAGGCATCCTTCAGGTCGTGCAGGGCGACAAGGAAATGGTCGACGCCATTCTCGACCATCCGGATATCGGCGCGATCAGCTTCGTCGGATCGTCGGACATCGCCCATTATGTCTACAAGCGCGGCGTCGACAACGGCAAGCGCGTGCAGGCCATGGGCGGCGCGAAGAATCACGGCATCGTCATGCCGGACGCGGACCTCGACCAGGTGGTGAATGACCTCTCCGGCGCCGCCTTCGGGTCGGCGGGTGAGCGCTGCATGGCGCTCCCCGTCGTAACCCCGGTGGGCGAGAAGACGGCCAACGCGCTCCGCGAAAAGCTGATCCCCGCGATCGAGGCACTGCGCGTCGGCGTCTCCACCGATCCCGAAGCCCATTATGGCCCGGTCGTCACCGCCGCGCACAAGGCGAAGATCGAAAGCTATATCCAGATGGGCGTCGACGAAGGCGCTGAACTGGTGGTCGACGGTCGCGGCTTCACGCTCCAGGGACATGAGGAAGGCTTCTTCGTCGGGCCGACGCTCTTCGACCATGTGAAGCCGACCATGCGCTCCTACAAGGAAGAAATCTTCGGCCCCGTGCTCCAGATGGTGCGCGCGGAGAGCTTCGAGGAAGCGCTCGCCCTCCCCAGCCAGCATCAATATGGCAATGGCGTCGCCATCTTCACCCGCAACGGCCATGCGGCGCGCGAATTCGCTGCCCGCGTCAATGTTGGCATGGTCGGCATCAACGTACCCATCCCGGTGCCGGTCGCCTATCACACCTTCGGCGGCTGGAAGCGCTCGGCCTTCGGCGACACCAACCAGCACGGCATGGAAGGCGTGAAGTTCTGGACGAAGGTCAAGACCATCACCCAGCGCTGGCCCGACGGCGGGGTGGGCGACGCGGCCAACGCCTTCGTCATCCCGACCATGGGGTGATTTTGGGGATGCTCCTCCTTTCCGTCATCCTGACGAAAGTCAGGATCCAGGTTTCCAGGCGCAATGCGAGGGACTCTGGATGCCGGATCAAGTCCGGCATCCAGAGTGGGGTTCAGAGTGGATCGAAGCCCAAATGCTCCGCCAGATCGAGCCAACGGGGATTGTCCGCCTCGATAAGGTCCAGCTTCCATTTCCGCCGCCAGTTCTTCAATTGCTTTTCCCGCACGATGGCCACTTCCATGGTGTCGCACATTTGGAACCAGACGAGCCGATTGACATCATATCGCGCGGTGAAACCATCCATCGCCTTGGCGCGATGCTGATGGATGCGCCCCATCAGGTCGAATGTGATGCCAATATAGAGCGTGCCATTGCGCTCACTGGCCATGATGTACACTGCGGGTTGACGGTCCATCAAATGATGCTGCGATGAGGAATTTCTTGAATCAAGTTGATCATCATCATCCTGACGAAAGTCAGGATCCAGAGGTTCAGATACAATGTCCAGCACTCTGGATGCCGGAGCAAGTCCGGCATGACGCCGTTGAGGAATGAAGCTGCCATGACCCAATTCGACCTGACCGACGACCAGCGCGCGATCCAGGAGATGGCGCAGCGCTTTACCGCCGATGCCATCACGCCGTACGCCGCCGAGTGGGACGAGAAGCATATCTTCCCCCGCGACACGATCCGCGCCGCCGCCGAACTGGGCTTTGGCGGCATCTATGTGTCGGAGGAAGCGGGCGGCATCGGCCTGGGGCGCCTGGAAGCCGCGCTGATCATGGAGGCGCTGGCTTATGGCTGCCCGTCCACCAGCGCTTTCATCTCCATCCACAATATGTCGGCCTGGATGATCGATCGTTTCGGCGGTCAGGCGGTGAAGGACAAATATCTCCCCGACCTCGTCCCGATGGCGCGCATGGCGAGCTATTGCCTGACCGAGGCGGGCGCAGGCTCCGACGCGGCCAGCCTCAAGACCCGCGCGGTTCGGGACGGCGACCATTATGTCGTCACCGGCTCCAAGCAGTTCATCTCCGGCGGCGGCGAGAATGAAGTCTATGTCGTCATGGTCCGTACGGGCGAGGACGGCCCCAAGGGGATCAGTTGCCTCGTCATCGAAAAGGACATGGAAGGCGTCAGTTTCGGCGCGCAGGAACGCAAGCTCGGCTGGCATTCCCAGCCCACCGCGCAGGTCAATTTCGACGGCGTGCGCGTGCCGGCGGAAAATCTGGTCGGCGGCGAAGGCGAAGGCTTCCGCATCGCGATGATGGGTCTGGACGGCGGCCGCCTTAACATCGGCGCCTGTTCGCTGGGCGGCGCACAACGCTGCATCGACGAGGCGGTGCAATATACCAAGGACCGCAAGCAGTTCGGCCAGTCGATCGCCGACTTCCAGAACACCCAGTTCACGCTTGCCGACATGCAGACGGAATTGGAGGCGGCGCGCACCCTGCTCTACGCCGCCGCGGTAAAGGTGACGGAGAATGCGCCCGACAAGACCCGCTTCGCCGCGATGGCGAAACGGCTGGCCACCGACACGGGATCGTCCGTGGCCGATCGCGCGCTGCAACTCCATGGCGGCTATGGCTATCTGATGGATTATCCGATCGAGCGCTTCTGGCGCGATCTGCGCGTGCATTCCATATTGGAAGGCACCAATCAGGTCATGCGGATGATCGTCGCGCGGGACATGCTGCGGCAATAGTCGCCTCCCCCACCGGATTTGAGGAGCAGATATGACGGACCAGGTTCTGACCTTCATCGAAAATGGCGTCGGCCGCATCCGGCTCAACCGGCCCAAGGCGATCCATGCGCTGACGCCGGAGATGTGCGAAGCGATCAACGACGCGCTGCTGGAATGGGCGCAGGACGACAGCGTGCTGGCGGTCATCATCGATCATACGGAAGGTCGCGGCTTCTGCGCTGGCGGCGACATTGCGCTGATCGCCAACAGCGCCAAGGCGGACTGCATCGAGGCGGAGCGCTTCTTTCACGTCGAATATCGGATGAACCATCTGCTGTTCGTTTATCCCAAGCCGATCGCCGCCTTCATCGACGGCATCGTCATGGGCGGCGGCGTCGGCATCTCGCTCCCCGCCCGCTTCCGCATCGCGACCGAACGCACGACCTTCGCCATGCCCGAAACCGGCATCGGCCTGTTCCCGGACGTGGGCGGCGGCTGGTTCCTGCCGCGCCTGCCCGGCCGCGTCGGCGCCTGGCTGGCGGCGACCGGATCGCGGATCGACGGGGCGGACTGCGCCGCGATCGGCATCGCTACCCACTATATCCATTCCGACAAGCTGGACTCGATCAAGGCCCGCATCATGGCCGATCCGCTGGGCATGGGCGAGATACTGGACGAGAATGCGGAAGTGCCCCCCTCCTCGAAACTGGAGGCGAACCGCGCCGATATCGACCGCCTCTTCGCATCCGACAAGGCCGAGGAGATCGTCGCCGCACTCAAGGACGATGGCGGCGACTGGGCAGCGAAGCAGCTGAGCGTGCTGGCTACCAAGTCCCCCCAGACGATCAAGGTCGCGCTGCGCCAGCTGGTCGAGGGTGGCAGGAAGACCGACTTCGCCGACAATATGGCGATGGAGTTCGGCCTCGCCTGCGCGATCATCCGCCGTCCCGATTTCGTCGAGGGCGTGCGCGCGGTGATCTTCGACAAGGATAATGCACCGAACTGGAGCCCGGCGACGCTGGAGGACGCGAGCGATGCGATGATCGATGCGATCTTTGCCCCGCTGCCGTCGGAAAAACAGTGGACGCCGCTGCCGCAACTGGCGGAGGTGGGCTGATCCTGTCCTACAGGGCCGGTGGCTGCTAGACTGATGTCCAGCCTCCTCCAGCCCGTCGCGCCCGACTTTCCGATAGGATCACAACGGCGTAACAAAATGTCAGAATTTGCGGGAAATGTGCGAAGTTAAGAGCATCGCGCGAAAAAGTGGGAACCGGTTTTTCGCGGCTGGCGATGCGGCAACATCAAGCTGGAGAGGATAGGAAATTGACCCAGACGATCGCCTTTATCGGCCTTGGCAATATGGGCGGCGGCATGGCCGCCAACCTGCTGAAGAATGGCTATGCGGTGCGCGCCTTCGACCTGTCGGAAGAGGCGCTGGCCAAGGCGGAAGGCCATGGCGCGGTCCGCGCGACCAGCGCCGCCGACGCCGTGGCCGGCGCCGACGCGGTCGTGACGATGCTGCCCGCCGGCAAGCATGTCGAAGGCGTCTATGGTGGTGAGGTCTTTGGCGTAGCGAAGCCCGGTGCGCTCTTCCTCGATTGCTCGACGATCGACGTCGCCACCGCCCGCCGTGTGGTCGAGGCCGCGACGGCAAAGGGTTTCGAGATGGTCGACGCCCCGGTGTCCGGCGGCATCGCGGCCGCCAATGGCGGCACGCTGACCTTCATGGTCGGCGGCACGGACGCGGCCTTCGCCAAGGCCAAGCCGATCCTGTCCGCCATGGGCAAGGCCGTGATCCATGCCGGCGGCGCGGGCAATGGTCAGGCGGCCAAGATATGCAATAACATGCTGCTGGGCGCGACCATGGTCGCCACCTGCGAGACGTTCGCCATGGCGAAGAAGCTCGGCCTCGACCCGCAGACCTTCTACGACATCAGCAGCGTCTCTTCGGGCCAGAGCTGGTCTATGACCAGCTATTGCCCCCTTCCCGGCGTCGGCCCGCAGACGCCCGCCGACAATGGCTATCAGGGCGGTTTCGCCGTCGGCCTGATGCTCAAGGATCTGAAGCTGGCGACCGAGGCCGCCGCCTCGGTCAGCGCATCGGTACCGATGGGCAATGCCGCCGAAGCGCTTTACCAGATGCTCGCCAACCAGGGAGAAGCCGGCCGCGACTTCTCCCTGATGATCGAGATGCTGGAGGGGAAATAGCAACATCCGTTCGTTTCGAGCGTGTCGAGAAACGTCAAGCATTGCGCTAACCGCTTCTCGACTTCGCTCGACGCGAACGGATGTGGGGACTTTACTTACCCTTCGCCGCGTCCGCCGCCGCCAGCACCCGCAGCACATTGCCGGACCAGATCTTCTGGAGATCAGCTTCGCTATAGCCGGCCTTCAGCAAGGCGGCGGTGATCTTCGGCAGGTCGACCACATCCTCCATGCCGACAACGCCGCCGCCGCCGTCCCAGTCGAGGCCGATGCCGACATGGTCCGGCCCCACGACCTTCAGCGCATGGAGCATGTGCGCCATGAAATCGTCGAAGGTCGGCCGATCGGTGTCGGGATAGAGGCGATCTATTTCCTGCCGTTTCGCCAGCAGTTCGGCGCGCTTTTCCGGCGACAGCTTGGCGTCCTCGCGCATCTGGCCGTAGAGCGCCTGCAAGGCCTTCTGCCGTTCGGGATTGGGCTTTGATGCGCGCAGATAGGCGCCATAGGCGTTCATCTGGATCACGCCGCCCTTAGCCGCCAGCGCCTTCAGATGCGCGTCGTCGATGTTGCGCGGATGATCATAGACCGCCTTGCAGCCCGAGTGGGTCAGCAGCACTGGCGAGGTGGACAGCGCCAGCAGATCGTCCAGCACCTGATCGCTGCTGTGCGAGGCGTCGGGAACCACGCCCAGCCGGTTCATTTCCTTGAGCAGTTCCTTGCCCAGCGGACTGAGGCCACCATAGCGCGGCTTCTTCGACGGATCGGTCGAACTGTCGGCGAACTGGTTGTGCGCGAAATGGGCAAAGCCGGACACCCGCACGCCCATGTCGTAGAAGGTCTTGAGCAGGGACACGTCCTCGCCCAGCGGATAGGCGTTTTCGATCGACATGTAGACGACCCGCTTGCCCGCCGCAGCGATCGGCGCAGCATCCTTCGCCTCCGTCGCCAGCGCGAAATTGTCCGGGTCGGCCGCGACCATCGACCGGATCGACATGCCGCGCAGCAGCGCGAAGTCGCGCGCCTTGCGGAAGCCTTCGATCGTCAGCGGCCCCTGTCCCGTATAGATCGCCCAGAAGCCGCCATCGAGGCCGCCCTTCTTCATGCGCGGCAGGTCGACCTGGGTAAAGTCGCTATGATAGCCATGTTCCTCCTCGATCGACCAGCCGGGCAGGTCGAGCGAGGCAGGCGTGTCGAGATGGCTGTCGAGCGTCAGCAGCCGCTGGTGCAGCGACAAGTCCTTCTTCGTGACGGCCGGCGCCTCCGCCTGTGCGGTCAGCGGGAGCAGCGCGGCGAGCGCCGCTCCCATCAGCAGAACAGCCCGCATCAGATTTCGCCCGAGATGGTGAACTGGAAGGTGCGCGGGGACAGCGGACGGAAATTGCCGTCGCCCGTCACCGCCGGCGAAATGTAGGACAGCGTGTCCTTGTCGAAGATATTGTCGATGTTGAACCGCGCCTTCACGCCCTTGACCGGACCCAGGCTGATGCCGTCGCCGATATCCACATAGGCGCTGAACACGGTGAAGCCCTTGACGCTAGACCCGGCCGAATTGTCGAAGGTCGACCAGCGCCGCGAGGTATATTTGCCGCTGAAATTGCCCACCAGCCAACTCGCCGGCTCGATGGTCACGCCGCCATTGACGATCCACTTGGCGCTGTCGGGGATATATTTGCCGTCGGTCTGATAGGTAAGCGTCGCGGTAGCGATATCGTCCTTGAACTTGGCGATATTGTAGGTCGCGTTGAGATTGAAATAGGCAAGGCCGTTCAGATAGCCCGGCTTGTAGGTGCCGCTGAATTCCGCGCCATAGGCCGTCACCCGGCCGACATTCTGGTAGAAAGTCTCGATGACGTTGGTGGTGCCGGGCAGGATCGATCCGATCGACTGGATGCGGTTCTTGAACTTGGTATAATAGACTGCGTAGGAAGCGTAGAATTCACCCTGATTGGTGCGGATGCCCGCTTCGAAATTCTGCGATCGTTCGGGCGCCGGAGCGGGCACGCCGACTGCGCTGCTGTTGAGCGAAACCGAGAAGACGTCGTCCAGTCCTTTGGGCAACGCCATATTCTCCGCATAGGAAGCGAAGACCTGGCTCTGGTTGTCGAGCTTGTAGAGCACGCCCGCCATCGGCAGGAAACCGTCGCTATAGCTGGTGCGCAGCGTCTGCGGTCCCCAGCCCGCAACCCAACGGGGCGCGGCGGTCGTCCCGGCGTTGCGATAATAGTCGTTGAAATCGCGATAGCCGCTGTAGCGATAATCGATGTTCAGCGCCTTGATGCCGAGGTCGAAGATCAGCCTGTCGTCCAGCAGGGCGATCCGGTCCTTCACGAATGCCTGCGTCGTATTGCGCTGGCTCTGATAGTCGCGGCGAACATAGACGAGTTCATCGAGGTTCGGCGCGCTGGCAGGCGAGCCGTCGGTCGTGTTGTAACGCGCCTGGGTGCGGTTATAGGTGTCGACCTCGCCCCAGAGGCCCGCCTCCAGCGTGTGCGCACCGATCTCCCAATGCAGCTTGGTGGTCAGACCATAACGGTCGCCGCCCACGGTCGACAGGCCATATTGCGTGCCCTTGGGCGCAGTGAGCGCGATGCCGGCCGCCGTTTCGCGCTGGTAGATGGTCAGGCTGTTGGCATAGGTGTCGGGCGACACGCCATAACCGCCCTTGTCTTCATAATAGGCGGTCGCTTCGGCCCAGACGCCATCGGCGATGCCGGCATGAACGGTGCCACCATAGAGCTTGTCGTCGCGGACGTTGATGGCGAGCGTATTGGTATAGGCATAGTTGGCGTTGCTGTAGGCCGGCCCGCCCGCGACCGGCGCGAAACCGGGCGTCGTATTGGGTACGACGGAGATATAGCCGCGATCCCGGCCGCTCTTCCCGCCGACATCGGTGCCGGTCAGATATTGGCTGCGGCTGAGCGATGGGGAATCGAAGTCATTGAACTTGTTCGATACGAACTTGAACCGCGCCCAGCTGTCGCCGCCCAGATCGGCGTGCAGCATCCCTTCCCAATGTTCGCGATCGACCGTGCCGTCGCCGCGCCACAGATCGGTGTCCAGCTTGGTCCGGCTGACATAGGCGCGGAACGGCCCGACCTGTCCGGTGCTGGCACGGATGAAGGTGCGCTTCATGTTGAAGTCGCCGAAGCTCTGGGACACGAACAGGCCCATCTCTTCCTGCGGCTTGATGCTGTTATACTGCACCACAGGGCCGAGCGTCGAATAGCTGGGTAGGCCAACGTCGCCTGCGCCGACCGCGGCTTCGACCACGCCCAGATTTTCATTGTCGACATAACGGAAGACCGGACTGCCGCCGAAAGCGTCGCTGCGGCCGGTCGGGATGCCGTCGACCACGAAGCCGATCTGGTCGAGGTTGAAGGCGCGCGTCTGGACGCTGTTGCCAAACTCGTAGAGGCCGAGCGCGCCGTCGGTCTGCACGTTGAAGCCGGGCAGCTGCTCGAGCATCTTGAGGCCCGAAATGCCCGACGGCGCGGACAGCAGCGCCTCGCGCGTCACTGCCACGACATTGCTGACCTTGTCCTCGCCGATCGCCTCGGCCGATTGCGAGATACGGCGGCCGGTGACGGTGATCATGCCTTCATCGCCGTCCACCGGCTCCTGCGCATGGGCGGCGCTCAGCGCCCCGGCGGCGCAGGCAAGCAGCAGTGCGGCGCGCGTGGAAAAGCGGATGGACGGAGTAACGGACATGCAAGTGGCTCCCTGTTTCACAACGAGCCAATCAGGGGGCGCTTTGCTGCGCCTCACCTCTCCCCGGACGATGAAGGCGGACGCATCGCTGCGCCCGCCGTCGTTTCTGCGTTTTCTTGTGAAACGAGAGTGTCGGGGAACTCCACCATGGGCCAACGAGAATTTCTCAGCCCATGGCAGGATAATCAATATGTTACGGGATATTTCAAAGATATGCCCGCGATAATGGTCAGCGGCCCTGCCAGACGCCCGCCCGCTTTTCGACAAAGGCGGTCATGCCTTCCTTCTTGTCTTCGGTCGCGGTCAGGATCTGGAACAAGCGACGCTCGGTCAGCAAACCCTGGGCCAGCCCCGTCTCGAACGCGATATTGACCATTTCCTTGTTCATGATGCTCGCCATCGGCGGCATGGCGGCAATCGCGGCGGCTGTCTTCAACGCTTCATCCAGCAGTTCGGCGGCGGGGACGATCCGGCTGACGAGGCCCGAACGCTCTGCCTCCGCCGCATCCATCATGCGGCCGGTCAGGCACATTTCCATAGCCTTGGCCTTGCCCACGGCGCGGGTCAGGCGCTGCGATCCGCCCATGCCCGGCGCAACGCCCAGCTTGATTTCGGGCTGGCCGAACCTGGCCGTATCGCCCGCGATGATGAAGTCCGCCATCATCGCCAGTTCGCAACCACCGCCCAGCGCAAAGCCTTGCACTGCCGCGATCCAAGGCTTGCGAGTGGCGACGACACCAGTCTGCCAGCCGGAGAAGAAATCCTCCAGGAAGAAGTCGGCCGAACTCTTGTCGACCATTTCCTTGATGTCGGCGCCCGCCGCAAAGGCCTTTTCGCCGCTACCGGTCAGGACGGCGCAAAGCTGGGTCGGATCGGCATCATAGGCGGCAAAGGCAGCGCTCAAATCCTTGAGTACCTGGCTGTTCAGCGCATTCAGCGCCTGCGGCCGGTTGAGCGTGATCAGCGTTACCGCGTCGCGCTGTTCGACCAGGATCGTTTCATAGGTCATCGCCATCTCCTTTTAGCGTTTTCTAAGCAGGGGGTACCACCGGCTGACTCGGGAAACGCGGACAACAGAAAGTCTTGATTTGGAGACCGGTCTATTGCCCCTGAAGGTGCTTCACCAGCCCCCATGTCCTCGCATTTGTGCCAGTGCTATCGGCACAGATGCATGAAGTCGCGGTCATAGCTTTTCAGATGGGCGCCGCCATCGACATAGATCGTCTGGCCGGTCACCGCGCTTGCGTCGACTAGATAGAGGACCGCCTGCGCAATCTCCTCCGCCAGCGGCAAGCGAGCGAGCGGCATCATCGCCCCCAGCCGCTCCATCTGCGCCTCGTCATAATCAGGTGTCGCTATGGTCAGGCCCGGCGCCACCGCATTGACTCTGACCTTGGGCGCCAGGCTGTGTGCGCTGGTGCGGGTCAGGCCGGCGAGCGCAAGCTTGGACAGGGTATAGGCCAGCTGGTCGGCATGAGGGTGGTCGATCCGCTGATCGAGAATGTTGATGATGCAGCGATCGCCGACGCCCGCCGGCACGGTCGCGAACGCCTTGGTCAGCATCGTCGGTGCGGCGCAGTTCACCGCATAATGACGCATCAGGTCATCCGCGCTCACCGTGTCGAGCCGGTCCTGGCCGAACATGGCGGCGCTGTTGACGAGGATATCGGGCGGGCGACCGAAGCGGGCCGCGACCATGCCGACCAGTTCCTCGGCCCCTTCGGGATCGGCGAAATCGACGACGAAGCCGTCCCATTCCGTCCCCTGCTCCTCGAAGGTCAGCGCGAGATGGGAATCGAGCCGTGTGTCATGGCTGCCGTGGATGGCGAGTGAATGGCCCGCCTTCGCCAGCGTCGCCGCGATGATGCCGCCCAACCGCCGGTGCCCGCCGGTGACGAGCGCCAACCGCTTCTGCGCCAGCGGCGCGCCGACGGGCGGGGCGTCGTTACGCGCCTTGCCGAGCGGACGATAGGCAGGCTCTTCCGTGTCACTCATGAGGCGATGAGCTTCAGCACTTCCTCGCGCGACTTTTCATCGTCGCGGAATACGCCGAGCATCCGGCTGGTCTTCATCATGACGTTGGGCGTGCGCACGCCGCGCCCGGTCATACAGCCATGGGTCGCCTCGATCACCACGGCGACGCCCTGGGGCTTGAGATTTTCCCAAATGCAGTTGGCG
>NZ_DATKFP010000202.1:0-30514 GCF_035511395.1 Sphingobium sp. | reverse complement strand
AACGGCCAGAAGATCTGGACCAGCGGCGCGCATGAGGCTGATTGGGGTTTCTTCCTGGTGAAGACCGATACCAGTTGCAAACCGCAGCTCGGCATGAGCTTCCTGCTGGCCGACATGAAGACACCGGGCATTTCGGTTCGTACCATCCCCCAGATCAACAATGACGAACATCATCTGTGCGAGGTGTTCCTGGAAAATGTCGAGGTTCCGGCGAGCAACCTGATCGGTGAAGCGGGCAAGGGCTGGACCTATGCCAAGATGTTGCTGGAGGGCGAGCGCACGGGCAGTTCCTACATCTTCTGGAACAAGCGCGAAATGCGCCGTCTCCTTGCCATGGCCGAGACTGAGATGCTGAACGGCAATCCGGTCGGAGCTGATCCGGCGTTCCGCGCGCGGCTCGCAACCATCCAGGCGGAATTGACCGCGCTGGAATGGTCGGTGCTGCGCGTGCTGGCCGATGAGGAATTCACCTATGGCACAGCGGCGGCATCGTCCGTGCTCAAGGTGCGCGGATCGGAACTTCAGCATGCGATCACCGAGGCACAGGTCGACCTGATCGGAGAGAAAGCGCTGCGTGTCTATTCTGTCCACGACCAGCTGCGCGATGCCGGGACAATGTGGCCGAGTCATGTGGTCGGACGCACCAATATGGCGCTACTGACCCGCGCCGCCACTATCTTCGGCGGCGCCAAGCAGATTCAGAAGAATATCATCGCCAAGGCGGCCTTTGACCTCTGACGAACAGGACGGATCAGACTTCCATGGATTTCAACTATTCCGAGATGCAGCAGATGCTGCTCGACAGCGCAGCCAAACTCATCGCCGACAATTACGGTCTGGAGAATATTCGCCGCCAACGCACGATCGCAGGCGGCCTCAATCAAAGGAATTGGACACAATTTGCCGAACTGGGCTGGCTCGCCCTGCCTATCGCGGAAGAAGCTGGTGGACTGGGTGGCGGTTTGGAGGACGTCGTCGTCCTCTCGACGATGCTAGGGCGCGGCTTGGCTGTGGAGCCCTATGTCAGTTCGGTGGTGATCGGTGGTCATATGCTCGCTGCCCTGCCCGATGGCGAGGTGCGCAGCGCGCTGCTGGGGGGGATCGCCGTTGGTGACACGCGAATCGCTCTCGCTCACGGGGAACCGGGCGAACGCTATGGCGACGCTGGCGTGCGAGAAACGAAGGCGATAAATTCGGGCAATGGCTACAGCTTGTCCGGCAAGAAAATGCTGGTGTTCGATGCGCCGTCCGCGACGCACCTCATCGTCTCCGCGACCTTGGAAGACGATAGCCTCGGCTTGTTCCTCGTTCCGAAAGATGCGGCAGGTATCGATGAGGAGAGCTATGCGCTGATCGATGGCGCGGCCGCGTCCGATCTGTTCCTGGAACAGGTGAAGGTCGACGCAGATGCGCTGATCGCCCGGGCGGCGGCCGCCGGGTCACTGCTGGCGGAAGCGCAGGATCGCGCCACGATCGCACTGATGGCGCAGGCCGTCGGCGCAATGGAAGCCTGCAATGACGTGTGCGCCGCCTATATCAAGGAACGCAAACAGTTTGGCCAGCCGATCGGCAAGTTCCAGGCGCTGCAACATATCATGGCTGACATGTTCGTCGCCACGCATCAGGCGCGCTCGATCCTCTATTATGCGCTCGCCCACGCTGAGGGCCCTGCGGAGTCGCGAGCCGCTGCCATCTCCACCGCGAAGCTCCTGGTGGGGACTTCTGCGCAAACCGTATCCCGCTCGGGCATACAGTTGCATGGCGGCTATGGCGTGACCGACGAATATATCGTCAGCCATTATTTCCGCCGGCTGATGTCGCTGGAAAAGCATTTTGGCGACATCGATCATCATATGCGGCGGCTGGCCACGCACATGTTCGATCGAGCGGCAGCCTGAAAGGGGGAAATATAGAATATTTTCAGGTTACCGTTCACAGTAAACGGCGCGGAAAATGCAATATGAAAAGACAAGAGCGTTTTCAATCACCGTGAAAACGCTCTAGGAGCGGAGCCAAGCGATGAGACTGGACGGAAAGGTCGCGATCATAACCGGCGCAGCGGCGGGAATAGGCGAAGCCTGCTGCGATGTCTTTGCGGCGGCAGGTGCCGCGATCGTCGTGGCGGATTATGACGAGGCGGGGGCCCATATGGTCGCGCGGCGATTGGCAGACAAGGGCGCGAGTGCCGTGTCCATTGCAGTGGATGTCTCCGACGAGCAGGCCTGCGCGGATATGGTGGCGCTGGCCGTCAAGCGCTTCGGCGGTCTCGACTGCGCGGTTAACAACGCGGGGATCGCGCACACGCCGACGCCGATCCAGGAGATCGACGTCGCCTTGTGGCAGCGCGTGTGGGAAGTGGACGCGCTAGGCGTTGCACTCTGCTTGAAGCATGAGATCCCCGCCCTGTTGAAGCGCGGCGGCGGTTCCATCGTAAACATCGCATCCGGGGCGGGAACCCATGGCGCGCGTCATATGGGCGCCTATGTCGCCGCAAAACATGCCGCCGTGGGCATCACGAGGACGGCGGCGATCGAGCTTGCTCCGCATCGAATTCGTGTCAATGCGGTCTGCCCCGGCTTGATCGCAACCGCCAGGAACAACCAGAACCTGCCCACCGGAATGAAATGGTCCGATTTGGTCAGCAATCCGACAGGCCGGCTTGGCGAACCGCATGAGGTCGCGAATATGGCCTTGTGGTTGGCAAGCGATCGATCGACCTTCGTCAATGGTGAAGCGATAGCGATCGATGGCGGAAAATATCTGAGCTAAACCAAGAATTTCCGGCCAACCGTCAGGCGACTACGGCCGACGCCTTCGGTGCCTGCATGCGATCCCAGCCGCACGGGCGCTGCGCACAGCTTTGTCGGATCGCCGCCATTGGTGGCCTCGATCTCCGGGATCCTGTCGTTCGAAACCGCCCTTCAGCCGGTGCAGCCCTCATTGCCCAATGCGCTACCGCGCGCGTGGATGATGTCGGGATTACACCTCGTACGATCGAGATTGACGAAATCGCGCGCGGCATCCCCACGCAAGATATGCGCGATTTCGAGGACGCACACTCTTCCTCACTTAACATAAGGCCTCCTCCCCCTTTTTATTGTATCCGACTATAAGCGGTGGGCCCTTGTCAGGCGACATGTGAGCGACGTCCCCCGCATGCCGACCGCCCTCAATCGCCGGTGAAGATAGGGCTACGCTTTTTCAGGAAGGCATCGATCGCTTCGTGATGGTCCGGCGTTTCGTGGACGAGGGCCTGCAACGCCGCCGACATTTCAAGAACCTCGTTCAGACGCATCGCCTGCGAATCGATCAGCAATCGCTTGGCAACACGCAAGGAGCGGGGCGGATTGGCGGCGACCCGTGTCGCAAGCGCCAGCGCCTCCTCCATCAACCCCTCTGCAGGCACGACGCGCGATACCAAGCCGAACTCCAGGGCTTGCTGCGCACTCAACGTGTCGCCGGTGAACAGCATCTCTGCCGCGCGGGCATAACCGACAGCACGCGGCAACGCCCAGGCACCCCCGTCACCGGGAATGAGCCCCATTTTGATGAACCCGGCAGCAAACTTCGCGCCCTCTGCGGCAATGCGCATGTCGCAAAAACAGGCGAGATCGTTGCCCAAACCGATTGCGAAGCCGTTGACCGCAGCGATCAGAGGCACCTCGCAATCATAGAAAGCGCGGGAGATGCGCTGGACTCCTCGTCGATAGTTGTTGCGGGTACCCAGCGCGGATGCCAGCGGGCCGATGCCGGTCCTGTCTTTCATGCTCTGAAGATTGCCGCCCGCGGAAAAAGCTCGACCGGCGCCCGTGAGAATGGCTACGCTGACGCTTTCATCAGCGTTCAGGCTCTCCAGCGCATCAACCAGGTCGGTACAATCCTCATGCTCTGCAATGGCATTCATCGTGTCCGGATGGTTGAGGGTCAGGATTGCGATGCGGCCCTGCCGCTCTACCTTTATATAGTCGCCCAAGGATCTTCCCCATATTTGATCGTCGGCCCGGTTATCGATGGTGCCCCATGCGCCGGAACGTCCCGTGCCACATCGTTCCGCTTATAGCCTGACCGCACCACAATCATTGGATGTCGCGCTTGCACCTATTGGTGGCGCTCAGTCCTGTCGCTCCAGAAAGTTGAAGACGGCATCGTTGAATGCATCGTTGCGGTCGCCGGCCACCATATGGTCGGCGCCGGCAACATTCACATATTCGGCATGGGGGGCGAGCGCGAGAAATTCATCCACGCTCTGCTGACTGACCACCTTGCTGATGCCACCTCGCACCAGCAAGGTGGGGACGCTGAGATTGCCCGCTGCCCGTTCCAGCAGAAACTGCGCCCTGCCGGTGGGCGGTCCGTTTCCGGATTTGGTCATGGCGGGATCCCAATGCCAACGATAGCGGCCATCCTCACCGAGCCGCAGATTTTTCATCAGCCCGTCAATGTTGGACGGGCGCTCGCGATGCGGCAGATAGGCACTGACCGCATCGGCGGCCTCATCCACCGAGGCGAAACCGTTTGGCGCGCTCGTCATGAAGCCGCGAATCTCATCAGCGCCTTCGATCTCGATGCGCGGCGCGACGTCGACAAGTACGAGCGCGCTGGCCAATTCCTGACTCTCGCCAGCAACGACAAGGCCGGTCAATCCACCTAGTGATGCGCCGACAATCGCGGCGCGACCACCGATCTGAGCAATGACCTTGCGGGCGTCCGCAACATAATCGTCCAGGTCATAGCAGCCGTTCGCGGCCCAATCGCTTTCGCCATGTCCGCGCAGGTCGATCGAGACGGAGCGGAAGCCACGCTGGGCCGCCAGTGCAGCCGCGCGTCCCCAGCTATGCCGGGTCTGGCCGCCGCCATGCATGAACAAGATCGGCGGCGCGTCAGCATCGCCCGCGACATCCGCCGCCAGCATCAAGCCCTCACCTTCGAAGCGCATCTTCATCGCCTGCTTCTCCTTCATCAGTGACCGCTTGCAAAGGCGACGACGGCAGCCTTGGCCTCCGCGCTCGCAGCTACGCGAGCGGCACCCTGCGCCTCAAGGGCCAGGCCCTGCGGAAGGGGAAGGCCGATCCCGCCGAGTATAGCGCGCCGAATCTCGCGCGGGGCAACGCCGCCGCTGCGCGTACAGTGGTCGGCAAGCGCGACGGCGACTTCCTGCGCATCCGGCGCCACCATGTTCACCAGGCCAATCTGTTCCGCGCGCGCGGCGTCGATCATCTCGCCCGTCAATGCCATCTGCAACGCGCGACCGACCCCGATGAGACGCGGCAGCAATTGGGTTCCGCCATAAGCGGGCATCAGCGCATGCGTCACTTCCGGCAGTCCGAGCCGGGCGTCGGGCACCGCGACGCGCAACGTGCAGGCCATGCCGATCTCCAGCCCTCCGCCCAGCGCCAGGCCGTTAAAGGCTGCGACGCTGACCTTCGGATATGCGTCCAGCCGCAGGATAAGTCGATGCATGCGCGCGATCCGACGATCGGGATCACAGCCACCCTCCTTGAGATCGGAACCAACGCAAAAGGCGCGCCCGGTGCCCGTGATCACGACGGCGCGGACGGCGCCGTCGGCCTCGAAACGGTCAAGCGCCCGCTCGATCTCTTCCACCATCGACTCGTTCATGGCGTTCAAAACCTTCGGGCGATCAAGACGGATCACGCCGATCGCACCGTCGATGCCGATATGCGTCATTGTCATAGATAGAACCTTTCACGGATGCGAAAGCACCTGGCTTCGTCCACGCCCAGCACATCGTTCAGATAGGCGTCGATCGATCCCGACCGCGCCGTGATCGACCACCAGCAACTGGCGATATAGTCTGATATCACGCGGAGCAGAGCGCGCGTCGCATCATAGCTGAAGTCGCGGCTGCGCAAGGTCATCCTGTGTGCCTGGATCTGGTACCTACCGACCTCTCCCGCCTCCTTGATCAGGTCGAAGAAGAACCTGTCGATCCAGGCGCTCGGTTCCCTCCGCTGCTCGCTCGGATGGCGCAGGCCAGTGACGGTTGCGATGCCGAGCGCGCCGATCCGGTCAAGGTCGGTGGCCGTAGCCTGCGCATGATGGGCGGAGCGGAACAGCCGCCCCCAACAAACGCGCGCGCCGCCCGCTGCTCGCCAGCCTCCAAAATCACGGAAATTGTCGAGGGCGTCCAGCCTCAGCATCCGGGTCCAAAGGGCCGTCACAGCGACTTCGCGTCCGCCAATGCCGCGCGATAATCGTCGGCCAGACGCTGCACCAGCACGGCGGCCGGCAGCACGGAGTCGATCCCCGCGACCCCCTGCCCTGCCGACCAGATTTCCTTCCATGCCCTGAGCGGTGTGCCGTCCGGCGCCGTATCGATCTTCGCATGCCGTAGTCCAAGTTGCCTGGGATCAAGCCCGTGGCGGCGCAGCGAGGCATTGAGGAAGGAGGCCGGCGTGCCGCTCATGGCGGCAGTGGCGGTCACGTCCGACGCTCCCGCCTCGACGATCATCGTGCGATGATCCTGCGCGACGCTGGCCTCGGGAGTGGCAAGGAAACGGCTGCCCATATAGGCCATGTCGGCGCCAGCCACGATCGCGGCGGCGACGTCGCGCCCAGTCGAAAGCGCGCCCGCAAGCAGCAGCGCGCCGTCATAGCGCTTGCGCGCATCGGCCAGGAAGGCGAACGGGTTGAGATAGCCGGTATGCCCCCCCGCTCCGCTGGTCAGCAGGATGATACCGTCCACGCCCGCTTCCGCCGCGATTTCGACATGGCGCGCGTTTGCGGCGTCGTGAAAAACGAGCCCACCATAATCATGCACGGCCTTCACCACGTCCCGGTCCGCGCCAAAGGAGGTGACGACGAGGGGGACACGATGGCTGACCGTGACGGCAATGTCATCGGCCAGGCGGGTGTTGATCTTCGCAACGATCAGGTTGACGCCGAAGGCCGCATCCTCCGGTCCGAGCGCGGCTTCGATACGATCCAGCCATTGCGCATATTCCTCCGTCGAACGCGGATTGAGGGCGGGAAAGGTTCCGATCGCGCCCGCCCGACTGGTCTCGATCACCAGCTCCGGGTTCGACGCGATCAACATCGGTGCAGCGATCACGGGAACCTTCAAATTGGGCAGCAAGGCTGCAGGGATCGGCATGGACGAAGGACTCCTTCTCATGAAATGCGGCTTGCTAAAATTGCCGCTTCAAGCGGAAAATCGCGGTGGGCGCTTCTGCCGGAAGGCGCTCATCGCCTCCTTCACGTCGCCAGTGGTCCCGCACAGCATTTGGGTTCGGTTCTCCAATATACTCGCGGTGCGAAAATCCGGCGCGCTTATCGCCGCATAGATCACGTCCTTGCTCATGCGCACGGCGAAGCCGGAATTGGCCGCGATTGACCGCGCAATGTCCATCGCCGTGTCCATCAAAGACTCAGGTCCGGTCCGGCGGGAAAGGAGACCGATACGGTCTGCCTCTTCCGCATCGAAGACCCGCCCCGTCACCAGCAGTTCGAAACAGCGTGACAGGCCGACCAGGCGCGGGAACAACCAACTGATGCCACATTCACCCGCCGACAGGCCGATCCGGGCATTGGCCACGGAAAAGCTGACGGCGTCCGACGCGACGCGGATATCGGCGGCAAGCACGATCGCGAAACCCGCACCCATGGCAGCACCGTTGACGGCGGCGATTATCGGCTGGCGGGCGCGCAACATCTTTTCCGGAATAGCCGTCAATCTTTCCATGGCATCCAGCTTCGCCGCCACAGCGCCGGGCCCGTCATCCTGCATGAAATCATGATCGGCCTTGAGGTCGAAGCCTGAGCAGAAGCCCCGCCCGGCGCCCGTCAGCACAACGGCGCGGACCGACCGATCATCGGCCAGTTTGTCGAGGATGGCATGGAAATCCTCGACCCAATCCCATGTGATCGCATTCATTCGGTCAGGACGGTTGAGGGTGATGAGGCCTACGCCCGGTTCGGGAACGGAAAATTCAACGGCTGCCACTTTGCATCCCCCCTCAATGCGGACCGACACGGATCACCACCTTGCCCAGCGATGTTCCGCTTGATGCGGCGGTCATGGCGGCGCGAAAATCGGAGAAATCGAACAGGCGGCCCACTGGCGGTTGTAATCCTTCGTCGCACCAGCTTCGGATCTGCCGGTCGTTGGCGGCGGCTGCTTCCGCCTCCTTGAGATAAAATTGTCGGATGTCCGCGCCTAGTAGCGCCGCTCCCTTGAGCAGCGGCAGGTTTGCAGGCAGACGCGGGATCGGTCCAGCGACGAAGCCGATGACGACATGGCGCCCGCCCCAAGCCAGGCTTCGGAATGCCTGTTCGAACAGGCCGCCGCCCACGGGATCGAACACCACTCCCACGCCCTTGCCGTCCGTCAATTCCTTGAGCTGGGCGCGCCATTTCTCGACGCCATAGTCCAATATCTGATGAGCGCCCTGATCCAGGGCGAAACGGCGCTTCGCCTCGCTCGACGCACCGGCGATCACCCGCGCGCCGAGCCGACGCCCGATCTGCACCGCCGCCGTGCCGACGCCGCCCGCCGCGCCCAGCACCAGCAGCGTCTCCCCTTCCTGTATCTTCGCCCTGTCCTTGAGCGCATGAAGCGCCGTCGCATAGTTGGACCGATAGCTCGCCGCCTGTTCGAAGCTCATGCTCGCGGGCATTGGGGACACTTCACGCTCGGCGGCAAGCACATGGTCCGCAAGACAGCCGCCGAAGCGGGAAACGACCACCTTGTCACGAACCACCGGGCCACGAACGTTCGGGCCGGAAGCGACCACGATCCCGCTAGCTTCCGTTCCCGGCACGAAGGGCAGCGGCGGCGTCACCTGATATCCGCCCGCCGCCGCGAGCACGTCGGCATAGCCCAGGCTCACGGCCTCCACGCGGATCAGCAACTGCCCCTCCTCCGGTTCAGGTAAAGGCCGTTCGACAATCGCATAATCGTCCGGAGGGCCTAGCCGATCGGAACTGACCATGCGCATGATCCCTTCCTTAATCATCGCCTACCCTCCATGTCGTATCGAAACTGAGCGTGGTCGCCCATCGCAAGGGTGGTGCGTTAGCTTGATCAGCCGACCACCTTCTTCTCCCGAAAATTGGCGATTTCGGCGTCTGTGAATTCCAACTGGCGCAGGATTTCGTCGGTATGCTGTCCAACATCCGGACAAGGACGGTTAATGCTGATCGGCGTGTCGCCCATGTCCCAAAAGATTCCGGTCTGTTCGACCAGACCGTAGGTCGGTTGCTCCAGCGCGGTTGCCAGGCCAAGCTCCCGGGTCAGGGGATCGTCGAAGAAACGGTGCATCGCATTGTCATAATTGACGATGTCACCGGCTATTCCGGCCGCCTCCAGAGCAGCGAGCAGGTCTGCCGCCGTCCGTGTCTTCGCAACGCCGATGAAGCCTGCCTCATCGCAGCCCAGGATAGAGCGCAACGCCTCTTGTCCCGCAGGCTTGTGCGCTGCCACGGCGACCCATTTGCCGTCCGCGCACTCGTAGATGCGATGATAGGGCGAGAAGCCGGTCTGATCGCTCGTCACATGATAGGTATCGCTCAGCGTCCCGTCCGGCAGAAGCACCTGCTCCCCCTGAACCAACGCCACTATTCCCAGCATCGATGTATGCAGTGTCCGCCCCGGCAGCCCCGCGCGTTTGAGATAGAGCAGCGCCGACGCCGCCACGAAACAGCTATGCGCCGTCAACATGTCCATGGGACCCGCGCGCATGGTGATCGGCGGATTGCCCTCACCCGCATTCTCGAACTCGATGCCCGCAAGCGCGGAGAAGATAGTGTCGAAACCCGGCCAGTTGCCGCGGTTGCCGCGCTGGCCATAGGCGCTGACATAGGCGAAGCCCAGATCGGGGTTGAGCCGGTGGAGATTCTCCTCGCCAAGGCCTAGCTTGTCGGCGCCCCTGAAACGCATATTATGGTGGACGACCTCCGCCCAGCGGACAAGCCGTTCCAAAATCGGCTTCGCCTCCGATTTGGTCAGGTCGAGCGCCAGAGAACGCTTGGAGCGCGCCGCCGCCTGGAAAAACTGGTGCATGTGACGCAGCCGGTCGCCCGACAGCGCCTCGATCTTGATGACGTCGGCGCCCAGATCGCCCATGAGCGACGGCCCAAGCGGTCCCGCCAGGAACATGCCGAAATCGACGACTCGCGCCCCGCTCAATGGATGAGGCAGCGGCTCGCCGTCGGCATTGCCGCTGATCGGCGCGGCCGGCGCCCAGTCGCGGTCGCCGCCCTCTCCCAGCCTCGGCGCTGGTCGTCCTTGCGGCAGGGGATCATTCGCATGATAGGGGCTGTTGGGTTCGGTCACGCGACCGAGATGCGGGTCTTGGACATCGACCAGATAGCCGTTCGCCCGCGCATCGTCGTGCCGCAGCATCTCGCCCAGCGGATAGGCCGGTTCGCAGGCGACATCATGCTCGCGCAACTGAGCAAGCCAGGTATCGACTGTCTCGCGCGCGAAGGCTCGTTCCAGTCCATCGGGCGTCGCAATGTCGATCCCGTCGGCCAGCGCGTCCCACATAGACGGCAGCAGACCGTAGTCGAAGCGCTGTGTCGGATCCATGATCTGCAACCATTCGCCACCCTCGCAAAGGTGCAACTGGAAGCGCGGCGTGCGTGGCGTGCCATCGTAGAGGCGTGTGGCCGTCATCGGGCCCCTGGAATTGCGCACCCAGAGCATCGTCATTCCAGCGAGCATGCCCTGCAGGATGGACGTATGTGCCGCCCCCCCCTTCCCTGTTTGCAAGCGCATGGTGAGCCTGGTGAGGATACCGCCAGCAGCAAGATGTGCCGCCGACCAGTGCCCCGTCGGATAGCGGTGGACCACCGGCCCGCCGCGATAGCCGTCATTTTCGTAAAGCTCGCCCAGCCGAGCCGCCACAAGTAGTTCGTCGTCAGACCGTTCCGCATCGGGATGCTTGCGAGGCGACCCGGTGATGCCGCAGACGACCAGGCGGGGGAAGCGCTCGGCCAGCGCCAAATCGTCCAAACCGAGCGCCTTTGCCCGTGCCGGGGTGAACTGGTGCAGCAGCACGTCGGCGCCTGCAAGACGCTCGTCGAGCGCCCGCAGGCCATCCTGTGCGTCAAGGTCCAGCGTCAGGCTGCGCTTGCCGCGATTCCAGTTGGCGAAGCTGGCGCTTCCCCGACCGACGTCGCCGCCGACGGGTTCCACCTTGAGCACGTCGGCGCCCAACTCCCCCAGCAGAAGTCCGCACACTTGTACGGCCATTCCAGCCCCGATTTCGACAATACGCAGATTGTTTAGCATGTTACGCCCCTCACGCCTTCCGGAAGTTGGGGAGAACCCAGCCATCGTTGATAGGCGTCCATTCGATGGTCACCTTCATGCCGATCTCGACATCCTCGGCATTGCAGCCAGTGACATTGGAAATGAGGCGGGCGCCCGGCGCGCCGTCGAGATCGACGACGACAGGGACATAGACATAGGGCTCGCCGTTCGCCGGGTTGCGGTTGCATATGGCGAAGCTGAACACCGTACCCGTGCCCGGCAGGGTCGGCCAGTTGCGCTCGAAGCTGGAGCATTCCGGGCAGACGGGCGTGGGCGGCATGCGGAAATGGCCGCAATTCCCGCATTGGCAGGCCGTCAGCCGATGTTCCTTGGCCGCCTGCCAGAAGGGTTCGGTGTCGACGCTGGCGGCGATGTGCAGTTGCTCGCCCGGCAGCAATTTGGCCGGACCATATTTGATGGCTTCGCGCATGTTCAGGCGCTCCTCAGGATCAGGCTGGAGGTCGGGAGGGAGGCTGGGCCGCCGGTCGCGAGCGCGAATTCACAGTCGCTGACCTGGCTAAGCGCAGTGCCCCGCACTTGTTCCACCGCTTCGACCACATGAGTCATGCCGATGATATAGGCTTCGTTGAGGTTGCCGCCATGGGTGTTGACCGGAACGCCGCCATCCACGCCCTTGCCCGTAGCCTGATCATAGCGGAGCTTGCCGGAGAGCACATAATCATTACTCTCACCCCGCTCGCAGAAGCCATATTCCTCCAGTTGCATCAGCACCATGGGCGTGAAGTGGTCATATAATAGCGCGACATCCATGTCCTTTGCCGACAGGCCCGATTGGGCCCAGACGCGGCTTGCCGGGAAACTGTGACCCGCATGCGCGAAATAGGGATCGGGCATGCCGTACCAGGTGAAGGCGCGTCCCCATTCCCGCTGTCCGCCATGGGCGACGGCATGGACATAGGCGGGTTTCTGACGGCAATCCTTGGCGCGGTCCGCGGTCGTCGTGATGATTGCGACGGCCCCGTCGGTTTCCAGACAGAAGTCGAGGCGGCGCAACGGGTCGGCCAGCATCGGCGAACCGTCATATTCTTCCTTCGTCAGCGGCTTTTTGCGGATTGCCTTGGGACGGTTCCAAGTGTTTGCGCGCGTCGCCATCGCGACCTCGCCAAAAGCGTCCTGCGTCGTGCCGTAAAGATGCATGTGCCGCCGTGCGAGTACGCTCATCAAATGGCCGGGACCGACCAGACCGCTGGGCTGGAGAAAACTGTTTTCCGGATCCGTGTTCATCTTGCCGAACACAGTGCCCAGGCGGGCGTTGGGCAATTGCTGCAATCCCATGACGGTGACGCAATATTTGCAGTCCTCGTTCATCAGTGCCGCTGTTGCAAGGCCGACCACGCCGACGCAACCGCCACCGCCCGAAGTCAGAGCGGCAGAGAAGGAGACATGGGGCATGCCCAGCATTTCCATGAAAGTGCTGCTTTCGAACTTGCCGGTATAGCCTTGCGCAGCACCGGAATAATAAGCAAAGCCGTCAACGTCCTTGATCGAGATGCCCGCATCGTCACAGGCTTTCAATATGGCTTCGCACGCCATCTCATAAACAGTACGAGGGTAACTTTGACCGCGGACATAATAGTCCGTGGCCCCGACGCCGACGATCGCCGTCTTGTCCTGATGTGCCCAGGGCATCCACCTCTCTCCTTGCTAGGATTACATGTTTAATTCAGTTCATCTCGATCTGGTTGGTCGCCGCGAACTGCGCGGGGTCGGCCTCGTCGATCCATCCCCGGATCGTCTTGAGACGACGACTCATCATGAAGCGCGCCAACTCTCCATCGCAGCGCAGGATCGCAGTGCCGATTGCCGTGAATAAATCCCGCGCGGCAGCCTGCTGTATCGGCGTGCCGTAAAGATAGATGCCCTGCTCCTCCATCCCGAAGGAATAACTCATGGCGATCAGCACCTCGACGACGGGATTACCGCTCATCCCCGCGATGAGGCGGAGAAAGTCGATGTCGAAGTCCATGAAGGCACGAGCACCCTGCAGATGTGGAACCTGCGCCATCATCTCCGCGAGACGCGCGCGCTTGCTATCATCTTCACAGCGGGCGGCAAGTTGCGCCGCTTCCTCCGAAACAGAGTTGATGACCGTCAATTCACGTACCGTAACACCCGATAGGCGCAGGTAGCGATTAAGCGCGCGGATCGAATCGCTGACGTCGGGTCGGGTCGCGTAGAAGCCGCCGCGCGTGCCACGGCGTACACTGATCATGCGCTCGCTTTCCGCGATCTTCGCCGCCTGCCGCAACGTTGGACGGCTGACGCCGAGGCGCTCAAGCAGCTCGTCCTCCGCCCCCAGATAGGCGCCATCCTCATAGCCGAGACTAAGGGCCGCAAGCTTACGCGCCACCCGCGCTACCAGCGTTCTGCCACCTTCCTTGTCGGTCATACAGCCCCTAATAGATATCCCTTTGGGGCTTACCCTTGCACCCTCCGGCTTTCTTCTTGCGTGATTTACGCATAACAGATATTTATTTAGCCACAAGATCGAATCTTGCGCCAGAGGAGAGAACCCTTGAAATCTTTCATCTTCAGTGCCGACAGCCATGTGCTGGAACCCGGCAATCTTTTTCTCGACGGCCTACCCGCCTCGTTAAAGCGGCATGCGATCCACGCTCGCCGCGACGGGGACATGATGATCACGGGCACAGAGGACAAGATCATCCACCGCCTGCGCCTCGGACCCCAGCGCGAACATCCCATGGGCCCCAATGTGGATCGGCAGGGACTGCGCGACCTCCAAGGCCGGATGTCCGACATGGAACTGGAGGGGATCGACGCAGAAGTCTGCTTCCCGACCCTGGGCCTGTGGCTCTATTGCCTCGATAGCCCGGAAGCCGAAGCCGCTTCGGCCCGTCTCTACAATGACTGGAACAACCAGTTTCTTTCGGCGCATCCGGAACGGTTCGTGCGTTGCGGCATGTTGCCGGTGCTGGAATTTGCCAACACGCTGGCGGAACTCGACTATCTGGCGGAAAAAGGATATCGCGCGGCCATGCTCCCGGCCGTATCGCCGACCAATCTACCCAAATATAATGACGAGAAATGGGATCCCGTCTTTGCCAGGGCCGCAGCGAAGAATATCGTCATCGTGATGCATACGGGCACAGGACAGGAAACGGTCATTCGTGAGCGCGGGCCGGGCGCAGCCATCATGAACTATACGCTCCAATCGATGGAAGCTCAGAATTCGGTCATGTTTCTGGTCGCCGGCGGCGTTCTGGACCGTAATCCGGGTGCCAAGGTCGCATTCATCGAAAGCGGTGCAAGCTGGCTGGTGGCGCTCGCCGAGCGTCTCGACGAAGTGGAGGAAGGTCATAGCAAAATGGTATTTCCGAAGCTGTCGCGCCGTCCTAGCCAGATCATCGACGATCAGGTCTGGGCCAGCTTCCAGCATGATCGCTCTTGCATTCTCGCAGCTGACGCGGGCCTGCCCGGTGCGAAGAACGTCATGTGGGCTTCCGACTATCCGCATGCCGAAGGAACCTTCCCGATCAGCCGGCAGATCGTCGAAGGCCTGTTCGACGGCTTCTCGATCAGCGAAAAGACGCGTGACGACATATTGGGCCTAAACGCCGCACGGCTGTTCGGCATCGAGCCCAAGGTACACACGTCCAAGCAACTCGCTTCCGCCTGAACGGAAAGGCAGGGCCCGCCTGCAGGATGATATCCGCAGACTGGCCCGTTCGCCTGCGTGTCGGATTGTAGTCAAAGGGCAGCAAAAGCTGAACAGCCCTTCGGCCGAGTGGAAATCAGATTCCTCAAATCCGGAAGAGCTTGAAAATCCGAAGAGGATGCGATGACCGGCACCAATAACCCGTTTGCGGATGCGCATGCCCTGCTGCTGGGCGGGGCAAAGGGCATTGGTCAGGCGCTCGCCCATGTGTTCGCGCGGCGCGGTGCGCAAGTCTCCGTCGCCGACATCGACCTTCCCGCCGCACAGGAAACCGCTGTATCGATCAGCGAAGCGGGGGGCAAGGCGCAGGCTTTGTCCGTGAACGTGCTGTCCCGACGATCCATTGCCGATGCCGTCGCGCAAGCGCAGGCGACGTTCGGGCCGGTCGACATTCTGTTGAACAATGTCGGCGCCATATTGAATGGTCATCCCGAGGATGTGCCCGAACAGGAATGGGAGCGTATCGGCGAACTCAATTATGGCGCCGCGGTGCGCGGGACGCGCGAAGTGCTACCGGCGATGCTGGAGCGGGGCGGCGGCTATATTATCAACACCGCCTCCTTCGCCGGCATGTATCCCTATGCGTCCACCCGTATCCCCTATGGTGCGGCGAAAGCGGCGGTGATCAACCTGTCCCAGAATCTCGCGCTCTACTGCGAGCCGAAAGGTATCAGAATATGTTGCCTGCTGCCCGGTCCGGTCAAGACTGGCATCGCCGCGTCGATGACGAACTGGACCCCGGACGCACCGCTGCTCGGGCCGGGTGCGGCCCTGATGATGCTCACGGCAGAGGAGGCGGCGAACAGGTTCGCAGACGGCATCGCCGAAGGGCGCATCATGATCGCCTCCGACGATGCGTTGTGGGACATTGTGCGCCGCTGGGCGGATGATCCGGACGCATTTCTTCACAACAGGATCGGGGCTGTCGCGCGCGGCGATCTGGGCGTGCCCGGCTATTGAAAATCCATGCAAAGGCGGCACGAGGAGGTGATGATGGCAAGCATAAAGCGGAAGGCTGTTCTGGACGGCATTCGGGTCATCGACTTCTCGCAGACGCGGACCGGAGCGCAGGCGAGCCAGTTGCTTGCCGATTTCGGCTCGGATATCATTCATATCGAAACGCCAACGGCAGTCCGCTGCCTCGGGAAGCGGCCTTCTGGGCCCGCAGCAAGCACAGCATCGAACTGAACCTCAAGGGCCCGGCCGATCATGCCGTAGCCTTCGATCTGACCAATAGGGCGCACGTTGTGATCGGAACCTATCAACCCGGTTTCGCTGAGCAGCTGGGCCTCGGCCATGAGGCGCTTTTCGCAGTCAGTCCCCGACTGGTCCACGCCTCAATCACCGGGCGACTGGAACCGCTTGACCGCCTTGCTGAAGGAAAGTTTGTCGCTCGCGTCCGATCCGCGCTTCGCCAAGCCCGACGATCGAGCAGCGCATGATGCTGCGCTCGCGGGCATGGTCAGCACCCTGTCCGCGACCCGCCCGGCGGCCGACTGGGAAAGCGCGTTACTGCCGCAGGGCGTTGCCTGCGTCGTGGTTTGGGACGGACCGGTGGAAACCAATTTCATCGACGAGGACGGCTTTGCGCGGATAAGCGGCTTCACGACCAATGGCGTCTATCCCTTTCTGGAGGAGATGCCGCGCCTTCGCGCCGCTGGTCAGCTTCTCGCGCTCCGCAACCGTGGCGGGCAATGCCGGGCTGCTGGGCCGGGATACCGGCAAGGTGTTGAGCGCCTTCGGTTATGATGGACAAACGATCGCCGACCTTCGGGACGCCAATATTATATTGTTGGACTGAGAAATACGAAGACCGATTGAACATCTATGCGATGCCCTCACCGATGCCAGCGTACAACACTTGCGCTGTTAGAGCGCTTCGCCTTTCTGGACGCCAACCCGGACGGTTGACGCCTCCATGGAGAATGCAATGACTGCCATCAACGAAGGTACAGACCTGACGCTGGAAGACGGCGTCGCAATCGTCACGCTCGACTTTCCACCGGTCAACGCCATGTCCCCGATGCTGACCAACGGATTGTACGACGCATTCATGGCGGCGTTGGCCGATCCGGCGGCCAAGGCGATCGTGCTGATCTGCGCCGGGCGGACCTTCATCGCCGGTGCCGACCTCAAGTCCATGGGCAAGGTTCCGCCCAAGGTCGATTTCTTCGAGTTGCAGGACGCGATCGAAAATTCGCCCAAGCCGACCATCGCTGCGATGCACGGCACGCCGCTGGGCGGCGGGCTCGAAACGGCGATGACGCTGCATTATCGCATCGCGACGCCGGATACCCATATGGGCCTGCCGGAAGTCAATCTCGGCCTGTTGCCGGGCGGCGGCGGCACGCAGCGGATGCCCCGCATCACCGGCGCGGAGGCGGCCCTCGACCTAATGCTCACCGGGCGGCAGGTTTCGGCGAAGGACGCACTGGCCGTTGGCCTCATCGACCGTATCGCATCGGATGGGGCCAGCTTGCGTGCCGACGCGATCGCCTTCGCCCGGCAATTGATCGATCAGGGCAATCCGCCGCAGCGGATCCGCGACCGGCAGGACAAGGTCGCCGCCGATCGCGCGGATCCGGGCCTGATGGACCGGCTCCATACGAAATGGGCGTCGAAAATGAAGGGACTGGACGCGCCCCAGGCGATCTTCCGCTGCGTTGCAGCGGCCGTGACGGAGTCCTGGGACAAGAGCATCGCCTTCGAACGGGCTGAGTTCCAGAAGGTTCTGACCGGGCCGCAATCGGCCGCGCTCCGCCACATGTTCATGGCCGAGCGCACGGCGGCGAAGATTCCCGGCCTTCCCGGCGATATCGCCTTACGCCCTGTCAGGACGGTCGCAGTGATCGGCGGCGGAACAATGGGGAGCGGGATAGCCGCCGCTTTTCTGGACGCAGGCTTCCTCGTCACCATGGTCGAAATGAACCAGGAGGCGCTGGATCACGGGGCCGCGACGGCCAAGAGCATCTTCACCTCCCGCGCCGAACGCGGCAAGCTGACGCAGGAGAACGCTGATGCACGTTGCGCCGCGCTGTCGACCTCGCTCGACCTAGCCTCGGCGGTGGCCGACGCCGATCTGGTGGTCGAGGCGGTGTTCGAGAATATGGTGGTGAAGAAGCAACTGTTCCGCGAGTTGTCCGCAACCGCCCGGCCGGACGCCATTCTCGCATCAAACACCAGCTTCCTCGACGTCAACGAGATCGCGTCCGCCGCTACGCATCCGGAGCGGGTGCTGGGCCTCCACTTCTTCTCGCCCGCCCATGTCATGCGGTTGCTGGAGATCGTGCAGGCGGAAAAAACAGCCGACGATGTTCTGGCCACCGCGATGAGCCTTGCGAAAAAGCTGCGCAAAACGGCGGTCGTTTCTGGCGTCTGCCATGGCTTCATCGGCAACCGCATGCTGACCCCGCGACAGGCGCAAGCCAACGCCATGCTGGCCGAAGGCGTGACACCGTGGGACATCGATGCTGCACTAATCGAATTTGGCTTCGCCATGGGACCGTTCCAGATGTTCGATCTTGCCGGTCTGGACATTGGCGAGAGCAAGCACGATCCGGTGCGCAGCGCACTGGTCGCGGCTGGGCGCAAGGGACAAAAGAACGGCCTTGGCTATTACGACTATTCCGCCGGGCGGCAGGGCAAACCTGACCTGGCGGCGCTCGACATCATCGAACAGGTAACGGGGGTGAAGCCCGGTGAGAAAAAGCTGGACGCGAAAGAGATTGTCGACCGCCTGCTTTTCCCGATGATCAATGAGGGCGCGAAGATCCTGGAGGAAGGAATCGCGCTGCGGGCATCGGATATCGATGTCGTTTATGTCGCTGGCTATGGCTGGCCGAGTCACAAAGGCGGACCGATGTTCCATGCTGATCGGACCGGCCTCGCTAAGGTGGTCGATGCGTTGCGGACGATGCCGGGAGTGACCGTCTCTCCCATGCTTGAAAAGCTGGCTGCGGAAGGCGGGAAGTTCAACGGTTGATGGTGGGAGCCGGCCTGTTGGCCGGCCCCATCAGGCTCAGGCCCGTTCAAACAAGGCCGCAATCCCTTGCCCACCGCCAATGCATAGTGTTTCCAACGCATAGCGACCCTTGCGGCGTTCCAGTTCATTCAGCATTGTCGCCATGATGCGCCCGCCGGTCGCGCCGATCGGATGGCCCAGCGATATGCCGCCGCCATTGACGTTAAGCTTGTCAGCATCATGCCAGCCCCACGCTTCGAGCACTGCCAGCACCTGGGCGGCGAAGGCTTCGTTCACCTCGACGAGATCCATCTGGTCGAGCGAGAGTCCTGTCTTCCTGAACAGTTTTTCCGTCGCGGGTACCGGGCCAATGCCCATGCGCGACGGATCGCACCCGGCGAGCGCCCAGTTAACGAAGAAGGCCAGGGGCTGAAGCTTCAGTTCATCAAGCAAATCCTCGGTAACAACAAGGCAGGCGGATGCCGCGTCATTTTGCTGGCTGCTGTTACCCGCCGTGGTCACGCCGCCGGCATGGACCGGGTGCAGCCTCGCCAACCCTTCCATGCTGCTATCACCGCGAATGCCCTCGTCACGGTCGAATATGATCGGATCGCCCTTGCGCTGAGGCACCGGGACAGGCACCAACTCATCGGCGAACCTGCTGTCGGCCCAAGCGGCGGCGGCGCGCTGCTGACTGCGCAGCGCATAGGCGTCCGCCTTCTCGCGCGTGATGTCATAATCCCTTGCCAGATTGTCGGCGGTTTCCATCATGCTCTGTATGACGCCGAAGCGCCATTCGGGCTGGGAGCGAACGCGGCCGCGCTCTAGCCGGTCATGCAGCGTGATGCTGCCCATGCGCGAACCCCAGCGCGAATGTGTCGAATAAAATTCGCAATTGCTCATCGATTCCACGCCACCCGCGATCACGACATCCGCCGCGCCGGTCTGGATCATCATCGCTGCGGTCGAAATCGCCATCAGGCCGCTGCCGCAGCGGCGTTCCATCTCCATGCCAGCCACGCTGGTCGGCAGCCCCGCATTGAGCGCGCACCAGCGCCCGAGCGCGGGTGCCTCACCGCTGCCATAGGCATGGCCGAACACGACATCGTCGATCCGTTCCGGATCGATGCCGGTCCGCTCCACGAGCGCTTTGATGATGATCGTGCCTAGATCTTCCATCTTCAGAGCCTTCAGCGCGCCGCCGAAGCTGCCAACGGCTGTGCGCAATGGCGAAACGATTGCTGCCCGTCTCACTGACCTTATCTCCTCTTTCGGCGTTCGCCGCAGGTCGGCGGCGATGTCCATGTAGGAAACCGCTACCGCGCAAACCGCATTGTTCCCAACATGAATGGGATGATTATCGAAAGCCGGCGCGTAGCCTTCTCCACTCGTCCGTCAGCGCATCGCGAAATTCGGGCGCGGCGATGCAGATCAGGGCTTCGGCACGCTGATCGATGCCCTTGTCACGCAATTCTGCCACACCCTGTTCCGTGATGACCGTATCGATATCGGATCGAGCGATACCGACGCTGGGCCTGTCCAGACGCGCGACAATACGCGAGAACATCCCACCTCTGGCGGTCGCAGGCAGCGCGATGATCGATCGGCCGCCCGGCGAAAAGATTGCCGCGCGCATGAAGTCGGGGCCACCGCCAACCCCGCTAGACAGTCTGGCCCCCTGCCATTCGACATTGACCTGCCCGAACAGATCGACCTCCAGCGCCGAATTGACGCTGGTAAGGCGTGGTACATTGGACAAGGCCGGAAGCCCGTGGGTTTCGATCGTGGTCGCGAAGCCGACAAGGTCCGACCGTGCCAAGTCGTCATAGAAGCCGTGCGACCCGTAGGCGATCCCTGCAAGATGCGGCACATCCTCCGCCAGTGCCCCGGCATCGGCCAGATCGCGCAGCCAGTCATTCGCCATGCCGGAACGCAGGACGATCCCCTTGTGTGCGCGCAGATGCTTCCAGACAGCGCCCGGCGCGCCACCGATCCCCGTTTGAAGATGCGCGCCGTCCGGCACCAGCGCGGCGACCCGCTCGGCGATCGCCTCCGCCTCTGCATTGGTGGCTGCCGGTGCCGCATAGACCAGCGGTCCATCCAGCGTAACCATCAGGTGAGCGTCCGCCGCACGCAGGGTCAAAGCCCGCGGTAGCCGCGGCATGGACGGGTTCACCACCAATATCCTGACGGCTGCCTGCGGCCAGACTAGCGGCGCGAAATCGCTGGCGATACCGAGCGAGCATAGGCCGGCCGCATCGGGCGGCGCGACATGCGCGATCGCGACATCGCATCGCGCGGCTTGAAGATGCTGCGCCGCCCCCCAATAAGTTCTTGGGATCAGCGTTACCCGGCCTTGGGTGAAGCTGTCCCGCGCGCAACCGGGCAACATGAAGGTCGTGAGGTTGCTATCCGGCGCAAGCCCGGCATAATCGACCGCCTCGTTCATGCCAGGGACCAGGCAAGAGAGAAAACATATTCCCGCTGCGCGTCCGGGATCGGCCTTCAACGCCTCCGCAAGCGCCAGCGATTCGCCGGTCGCACCGGGGACATAGATGGTCCGGCCGGGCTGGAATTCACGCCACAGGGCGTCAAGATCACTGGCCATCTGCTGCCTGTTTCAGTGCCGTCGCATGCAGATGCTCCAGCAAATCGCCGGTCAGCTCGATATAAGGCTGCATGGGCGCATCGGATGCGATGCAGTTTGCCAGCAGGCCCAGATCCTTGTCGAGAATGTTCGCGACGCGGGCGAGGCCATCGACCCCGACCCCGCTGAATATTTCGAAGCCATAGCTGCGCCCGCTACTGGCGTTGACGATCCGCGTCAGCGCCTCCGGACAGAGACCAAGTGCTTCACCCGTTCGCAACGCCGCCTGTGCGAGTCCCGCGTGGACCGCCATCAACGTATTGTTAATGAGCTTGGCCGCCTGCCCCGCCCCCGGTTCGCCGACGCGGACGACCAGCGAGCCATAGGCCCGGAAGAATGGCTCGCTCATCGCAAAGGCCGCCGGACTGGCACCGACCATGACTGTCAGCGTTCCGGCGTGGGCACCCGCATTGCCACCGCTGACCGGCGCGTCGATCAGCGTCAGGCCGCATTCCGCCGCTTCTACAGCGAGCGCGCGGCATGTGCCGGGATCAACGGTCGAATGCACGACGATCGTGCTGCCCGCCCGCATGTACGGCATGATCTCTTCGCATATCTCTCGCACGCCCGCATCGTCGAAGACGCATATGCCGATCCAGTCACACCGTTCAGCAAGCGTCCTGAGATCGGGTGCCCGTTTCGCCTGCATCCCGGCATAGGGTTCGAGCGTTTCGGGCCGCCGGGCCCATAGTGTGACGCTATACCCTGTTTCGAGCAGGCGCTGCGCAATCGGCCCACCCTGATCGCCCAGGCCGACAAATCCCAGTTCCATCGCCATCTCCATGCCTGTCGTTCAGCATTGCCTAGCTTTCCGGCACCGCACGATCATCGGGCAGAAGCAAAAGATCACACATCGGATACAGCGCGGGCAAACCACATATCCGCTCGATTGTCTCCGCCTCTGGCTGTCAATCATCGATTAGCCTAGCTGCTCGATTCAAAACGAGTGGCAGGAGGATCGCATGGGCGAAGTTGCGGGAATACCGGAAAATGTCCTTTCCGAAGAAGGACTGCCCAAGGTTATGGCATGGATCGAAGCGCATTTCGGCGGCACTGTCGTTTCCTGCACGCGTCAGGCGCGCTGGAGGCCGCTTTACTATGTCGATGTGGCACGGAACGGCGAGACGATCGGGCTGGTGGTGCGCGGCGACCGCATCGATTCAGTGCTGCTCTTCCCGCTGGAACATGAGATGCGCATCCAGTCGCTGATGCATGCGCATGGCATCAGCGTGCCGAAGGTACATGGCTGGATCGACGATCCGCGTTGCTACATCATGGACAGGGTTGGTGGTATTTTCGGCTTCGACAAAGAGACCCCCGAGCAGCGCCGCGCGGTCATGCGCGACTATATGAAGTTGCTGGCCGATCTGCACGCGCTGCCAGTCCAGTCGTTCAAGGATGCGGGCATCGCTCATGCAGACGATTCGGCTGAGGCGCATCTGATCGGTGCCCGCCTCATGGAAGATGTGCAATATCGCTCGACCAAACAGCGGCCCGATCCGTTCCTGGAATTCGTCCTTGCCTGGTTGCGCCGCAACCCGCCCAAAAACGTTCCGCGCGAGGCTGTGGTCACTTGGGACAGCGGGCAGTTCCATCAACAAGACGGTCGTTTCCTGGCGATGATCGACTTGGAACTGGGCCATATCGGCGATCCGATGATGGATCTGGCCGCCTTCCGAATGCGCGACACGGTTCTGCATTATGGCGACATTGCGCAGTTCTATGCCGATTATGAGGAATTTAGCGGCAGGCCGGTGGATCTGGATGCCATCAAGCGGCACCATCTCTTCTTCACCCTCTCCAACGCGCTGGCCTTCCATGTGTCGCTGGCGGCGCCGACGCCCGATTCGGATTACATGACAAACCAGCAATGGGTGAACGAAACAAACCTGTTCGCACTGGAAGCTCTAGCGGAAATACTGGACCTCGAATTGGCGCCGGTGGAGATGCCGGAACCGGAAGTCACGCAAGCGGCCATTCCATTCGAGCATATAGTGCGCAACCTGACCCGCATAGAAACCGGCGAAGTCTATTCGCAGCATCAGATCCGCATCCTGTTCCGTCTCGCCCGCCATCTGCAACGCTGGGACGAGGTCGGCCGGGCGATGGAACAGGCCACATTCGACGATGTCGAAGCGCTGACCGGCACGCGCCCCCGCGACTGGCAGGACAGCGAGAAGATGCTGGAGGATTTCGTGCTGGCCGATGACGGTACGCATGACCAGCAACTGATCCAACTCTTCAACCGCAAGCTGCGCCGCGCACAGTCGCTTAACGGGCCTGTCGGTTCGGCAATGGCGCGGCATAATCCGATCCAGCGTTTCGACGGAGGCGCACGGATTTGATCCTCGCCGAGCGAGGCGCAGCGTGGATTCTCTTCGCCCCCAGCGCAATCATGCTCGCACCATCAGGGCGGGCATGGGATCAGTCGAAGAAGGTCTTGACCTGCCGACGCAACAGCTTGCCCATCTCATTATAAGGCAACGCTTCGACGAAACGCACATGTTCCGGCACGCGCGAAGAACGAAGCCGGGCGCGGACCAGATCCCGCAAGACATCCTCCGTCATGTTCGCGGCGGCCTTTGGCACGATGGCAGCGGCCAGCGTTTCGCCCCATTCGACTGATGGCACGCCAACCACGGCCACATCCTCCACGCTGTCATGGGATAGGAGTACCGCCTCGACCTCACCGGGCGAGATATTCTCGCCACCGCGGACGATCACGTCGTCGATGCGTCCAGCCAGGAACAGAAAGCCATGGTCGTCGATGAAACCGGAATCCCGCGTGGGAAACCAGCCTTCCTCGTCGGTCAGCTTGCGCCCCTGATACTCGCCCGATACCTGCGGGCCGCGCACGAAAACCTCGCCCAGCGCATTGGGGCCAAGCGTGCTGCCATCCTCCCCGCGGATCTCGACTTCGACCGTCGGCAGCGGCTTGCCCACCGAATCCAGGCGGCGCGCGATCGTCGGGTCAGGGTGGTTGTGTGCCTCGCGATGATCGTCCGGGCCCAGCAGCGCGATGGTCGAACTGGTCTCGGTCAGCCCGTAGGCGTTGGTGAAGGCGACGTTCGGGAACAGCGCCAGCGCCCGTTCGACCACCGGCACCGGCATCTTGCCGCCGCCAAAGGCCAGCGCCCGCAACGCCGGCAGAGCGGGCGGCTCCCCGGCCTCATCGATATGCGCTATGATGCGGGTCAGCATGGTTGGCACGACGAAGGCGTTGGTCACCGACTGTTCGCTCGTTTGCCTGAGCCATTCGGCGGGAGAGAATTGCGGCAACTGCACAACACGGCGCATCGCATAGACGGAACTCAGGATCGCGGAGATACCGGCGATATGATAAGGCGGGACCGATACCAGCGTCGCCTCATCTTCATCAGCGGACGCGAAATCGACGGTGCCGAGCACATAGCCGAGCAGGTTCTGGTTGCGCAGCAGCGCGGCCTTGGGCTCTCCCGTGGTGCCGCTGGTGAAAAGCTGCACCGCAATCCCTTCCTCGTCCTGCGGCACGTCCCATTCGCCGGCATCGTCGCCTTCCGTCGCGTCCAGCAATTGCCGTGGCGTCATCAGCGTAGGGGCCGCCCCTTCGGGGATATTCGCCACCTTATCCTCGTCCGCGATCAGGAAGACGGGGAAGAGACGCTCGATCAACCGGTTGGTCTCTGGCACCGTCAGGCGATAGTTTAGCGGCACGAACGGCTTGCCCGCCATGGCGGCGCCAAACAGCGCGATCACCGTTGCCGGGTTGCTTTCCCCCAGATAGGAGACATAGGCAGCGCCGCTGTCCACAATGCGCCGGGCAGCCGCCTGCGCCGATGCATGGAGACGGCCGTAGCTGTAATGCACGCCATGATGGGTAAGCGCGACACGGTCCGGGAAGGTGTCCGCCGCCATCTGCAGAACCAGAGAAATATTCATGCTGTATCGCGCGTCCCGTTAGTCGGAAGAAGGAAGGGCCTTGGCCGCCTTCATCTCCAGGGCAACTCCGTCGATCGCCAGCGCGCCCTTGCCGGGCTTGATGCACAGCAGTTCGATCGCACCATCAGGTGTCTGGTAGCGCTTACCCATGGCGGTACCCGTCGCGAAGGCGGCATCGAGTTCGGCCGATGGGTCGGCGCGCACGATCGTCAACTCGCATCCCCCACAGGTCAGCGCCACGTCACCGCTGCCCTTGATGACCATCACATCGGTATCGCACACGGAACTGTGCAGCTTCATTCCCGCCTTCAGTTGCATCTCAACCACTTCCCATTGCGGCCTTCATGGCCGGATTGATTCGTTGACGCCCTATCGCTGGGGGTTCACGCGGAAAGAGCTACCCATCTTCCGATCTCACGACGAGACACCGGACACCATGCCGCACATCCGTGATGACATGCGGATGCGGCGACGCAGCGCTGGACCATGAAAGATTGTAGCATGACGTTCCCCCTATATCGAGATCAACGTCCCTGAACGGCGGGGCCTGATGGGCGTCGATGCCATAGGCGATGATCCGGGAGAACCCGAATATGGCTGGGACACCGCCTTGCCGCGTCCGGCGACGGGCCTCCAAGATTTTCTGAAGCAGTTATGGGCACAAGGCATCATAGAGGAGGAATTGACGATGATGACGGCGAACAACCGCCCCTGTGCGGTCATCACCGGCGGCGCAGGCCTGCTGGGCAAGGCCATGGCGTCCGCCTTCGCGGTGGAAGGCTTCGACATCCTGCTTGCGGATATTGACGGCCATCGGCTGGAGTTGGTTGCGGAAGGGCTGCGCGCGCGTGGAATTCAGGTGCTGACACAGGTCACCGATGTCGCGAGCGCCGCCGCGCTCGACGCACTACGCGACGCGGCACTGACGCAATTCGGCCGGGTCAACCGGCTCTGCCTCAACGCCGGATTGGCAATCCCCAAGCCGTTCGAGGCCCTCACGCGCGACGACTGGGACAAGGTTCTCGGCGTCCAGTTCCACGGCGTGCTGAACGGGATACTCTCCTTCCTGCCACAACTGATTGCGCAGGGCGAGAGTAGGAACGCCGTCGACCGCAACAGGCATATCATCATCGTTTCCTCCATGTCAGGCGTCGGGCGAGCCGACCTGCGCCCGATCAACGCGCCTTATGTCGTCGCGAAACATGCGACGGTGGGTCTGACGGAAGTCATGGCGCCCACGATGGAGCGCCATGGCATCGGTGTGTCCGTGCTATGTCCGGGCATGACGGTAGCGGACCCGACGGCAATGCAAGGCAAGATCTGGCCGATGGCAAGCGCCGCCTGGTACGAGAATAACCTGCTCGATGCCGATCAGGTCGCCGCCGAAATGATGGCGGGCATCGCGGAAAAACGACTCCATATCTTCCCCCACCGGCTGGGTAGGCAGGAGGTGATCGACCGGCATGCCCACCTGATGGCCGATTTCGACAGCGCCGAACGGACATCGCCGCCCATCACGACGCCTGCCGAAACTTAGCGTGCGGACCGGATCAGCGAGCGGCAAGGTCGCGATCGTAACGGGCGGGAGCGAAGGCATTGGTGAGGCCGTCGCTCAAAGACCTGCGGAGGACGGCTACCGAACCACCCTGGTGGTGCGGGGTGCTGGCAGGCTAGCTGCGCCTGCCGCGGCGAGCGGCACCAAGTCCATATCGGCAGATCTCACCCATCCGATTTCGGCGACAGGGTCGCGGCAACGATAGCGCGCTGTGGCCTTATCAACTTGGTCTTGCGTTGCGCCGGTGCAACGCGCTTCGGGTTCGGTGCTGGACCTGACGGATACGCAATGGGTCGCTGGTTTCGAGGTCGAGGTGCAGCCACGGCTGCATCGTCAATATCGGCGGCATCGGCGCCCGCACCCCGCGCGTGGCAACCGCGATGAGCGAGCCGCTCAGCGCCGCCTGCTGGCCATCGCCAAACTGTTGCGGATCAGGGCGTGACGGATGGCGTGCGCGCTCATGCGATCGATTCCTATCCGATCCTGCCCATAGAGGCAGAAGCGCCCGTAACAGCCGGGACGAGCGTCGTTTCGGCGGTCGTCACGATGGCCCCGCCCTCGTCGCGCGCCCAGAGGGTCAGGCGCGCGAGATCCTCCTCGACCGCCACGACCTCGCCACCGCATAGGAGCGTACCCGGATAGAAGGGCCGACGATAGCGTACCGAATAATCCGCGACGTGTCCGATTTCGGGCGGCACCCAGTCCGTAACCGCTCGAGTCATATGCGCAAAGACCAGCCAGCCATGGACGATCACGTCGGAATAGCCTGCGGCGATCATGAACGGATGGTCCCAATGCTGCGGTACATAATCGTCCGCCGCGCCCGCAAAGCGTATCAGGGCCGCACGGTCGATCACCACCGCCAGTTCAGGCAGCACGGCGCCGGACATAATGTCGCCAAAGGATCGTAAACTTGTCATGCCGCGCCGCCCGGATTGAAGCTGGCCATGCCCACCTCGACGGTTGCGACACAGCGCCCATGCTGGTTGGTCAGCGTCATAATGCCGGTTTGCAACAGCATGGATCCTTGGCGGCTGTCCTTCAGGGTTCTGGAGGCAAGCACTGCCTGCGCTTCGATCAGATCATCCGCTCTTATGGGTTCATGCTGCACCACGGAGTCGCTGCTATGCAGAAACATCCCATATTCCGGCGTTTCCGGGAAAACGCCTTCAAAGGCTTCATTGCCAAAGGTTCCGATATAGGTGGGCGGCGCGATCAATGCACCAAAAGGCCCCTCTTTCGCAGCTTTCTCATCCGTGTAGAAAGGGTTCGTCTGCCCCGTTGCGCGCGCATAGCGGATGAGCGCGCCAGCCTCGATCCGGCGGCGCACGAGCGGACCGCGCCGCTCCGTTCCGCCAATCACCAATGGCTCCTCCTTTCCGGACATCCGCTTCCCCCATGAAGGCAGCGGCATGGAGCCGCTCTTGCGTCCTTCATGAACCGAACCGGACGACCACGCCATGATCCCTGCGGGCCTTCACGACATGCATCGCATTGCTGATGAATTCCCCGCCTCCCATGGACGAAGCCATCGACGTCATGGCAGTCCGTTTCCGGTGAAATCATAACGGTGGGAAGAGATGCGCTACGCACGTCTGGGAAATAGCGGCCTTATCGTGTCGCGCATCGCCTTCGGCACGATGACCATGGGATCGGGCATGGCGGCGGCCCTCTCGAAGCTGGATGCAGGCGAATCCGACCGGCTGATCGGTCATGCGCTGAATGCGGGCGTCAATTTCTTCGACACGGCTAATGTCTATCACGCCGGCGAGTCGGAACGGATATTGGGCGCGGCGCTCCGCTCCCGCCGTCACGAAGCAGTGATCGCGACCAAGGTCGGCATGCGCATGAGCAAGCGGCTTGACGACAGCGGCCTTTCGGCGCGCCACATCAGCCAGTCGCTCGACGCCAGTCTGGAACGGCTCGGTACCGATCATGTCGACCTTCTCCTTTGTCATCGCGCCGATCCCACTACGCCGCTGGAGGAAACGCTCGCCGCGCTTGATCGCGTGGTGCGGGCGGGCAAAGTGCGCTATCTGGGCTTTTCCAATTGGCCTGCCTGGCTGGCGGCCAAGGCCGTCGCGCTTCAGAAAGCGAACGGCTTGGCGCCCTTCGTCACCGGGCAGATGTATTATTCGCTGGTCGGCCGCGATATCGAACATGACTATGTGCCTTTTGCCCTCGACGCGGGCGTGGGAACGATGGTGTGGAGCCCGCTTGCCGGTGGCTTCCTTTCGGGCAAATATAGCCGCGAAGACCCTTCGGGCGGTGGTGGCCGGGTGGCAACGTTCGATATCGTGCCCTTCGATCGCGATCGCGGTTACGCGATCATTGACGTGCTGCGCGCCATCGCAGGGGATCGGGACATGCCGGTCGCCGCGATCGCCCTCGCCTGGCTCACCGACCGGCCTGCAATATCCTCCGTCATCATCGGCTTTGCCAATGAAAGGCAGATGCGGCAGAATCTGGCAGCAGCCGACTTGGTCCTGACCAGCGAGGAACGCGCCCGGATCGAGGCCGTGGCGGCGGTTCCGTTACCCTATCCCCAATCCTTCTTGAACCGCTTTCAAAGCGATGCCGCCGCGAAGGCGCTTCAATAACCGCAAACCCGCGAATTTTCTATGCGGCCCCCAATCCGCTTGCGGTGTGACGCTCCAGACGACAACTATAAATTGACGATTATTCATTTTACCGCCGACACAAAAAAGAGAGGCCCTATGTCTTCAGCCGTCATCGTAGGCGCAGTACGCACCGCCGTCGCCACTTCCCGCAAGGGAAGCCTAGCCAACACCAGCGGAGAGAAGCTGGCCGCCGCCATTCTCCAGGCCGCCGTTGAACGATCCGGGATCGATCCTGCCTTGGTCGATGACGTAATCTTCGCCGAATCCATGTATGGCGGCGGCGCGCTGGCTCGTCATGCGGCAGTGGAGCTTGGCCTGTTTCAATCGGGGGGCATGGCGGTCAACCGCCATTGCGCCGGAAGTCTCAGTTCTGTGGGCGCCGCGGCGGCTCAGATCCTTTCGGGGATGGAGCGCGCCATCATCGCGGGCGGCGTGCAATCGGTATCGACCGGACCGGCCATGCGCTGGCGCGTGCCCGGCACGGATGAGGTCAAGGAATATTGGATGCCCCCAACGCATCCCGACAGCCCCGAAGCGCCCAATCTGGACATGTCGATCACCGTCGGCTGGAACACGGCGCAGGCTGCGAAGCTGACCCGCGAAGAGATGGATGCCTGGGCGCTGCGCTCCCACCAGCGTGCCGTCGCCGCCATAGATGCGGGCCATTTCAAGAACGAGATCGTGCCGGTCGAGGCATTGCAGGAAGACGGTTCGACCCGCATCTTCGATATGGACGAGCATCCGCGCCGCGACAGTTCAGCGGAAAAGCTGGCCAGTCTCAAGGTTCTGCATCCGGAGATCGAGGGCTTTTCGATTACGGCAGGCAATTCGAGCGGGGTG
>NZ_DATKFP010000201.1:0-12748 GCF_035511395.1 Sphingobium sp. | reverse complement strand
CGATCCTGCGAAAGCACTAGTGATCGGCCCGGTAGATGCCCCCACGGTCTTCGAATTCACCGACCCCGACTGTCCCTACTGCCAGGCGCTCGACCGCTTCTGGAGCGCCAAAGCTGCCGAGGGCAAGCCGGTAAGGCGTCTCATCTTCTTCGTGAGCGGCATCCATCCGACCGCAGCCGCCAAGGCCGAGCATATCCTATGCTCGGCCGATCGCGAGGCGGCGTTTCAGGCGGCCTATTCCGGCCAGACCCCGCCCGTGCTGCTTCAATGCGCCGCGGGGCATGACAAGGTTGCCGACGATGCTGAACTTGTCGCCAAGGTAGGCGTCTCCGGGACACCGACCCTGATTGCAGACGGCAAGCTCATCTCGGGCTTCCAGCAGGCCGAACTCGAGGCATTCCTCGACCGACATGCAAAGCCGGCACTGACGAAGGCAGCATCCGATGCGCAGCGCTGACCTGAAGCGCACCGTCGCGGTGACTCATACATATTTTCCGGAGGGCATCCGGCCCGGTCCGATCTCGGCCGAGCAGATGAACCAGGATACCGGCGGCGGCGGGCTCGCGGAGCCGTCCACCGACGCCCCGGCCGACACCGATCTTCCTTCGATGCCGGCAGGCTTGGGTTGGACGGCTCCTTTTTTGGAGCAATGCCATGATGCGTACATTCGGTAACAAGGTCCTGGTGGTGGCCAATTTTGGCCTCCCTTTAGGCGCGATGGCCCTGGTCGGTGGTCCGGTCCATGCCTTCTCGGCGCCAGCCCAGGGCGATCTCGGCTACGATATCTACGATATCGTCGTGAACCAGGGTGTGAAGGGTCCGATGGGCTTTGTGGGCGGTGTTGCCGCCTTCCTGTTCGGCGTCTCGCGCCTCTTCTCGAACATCATGATCGGCATCCCGACCATCGTCGCGGCCGTCTGCCTCATCAAGGCGGACTCCATTCTCCAGACTTTCGGGATGGTCGTCTGAAACGCGCGGCAGGACTGCGCCCCGGCTGACCGGGAACATGCAGCCCATACCGCCACCAAGCTGGGGACCGATGGTCGGTCTCCGGAAACCGGCACCTTTGTAGGTGTCATGAAGCAGGAGGAGAAGGGCAGATGGACGAACGCCTTCCGCAATATCTGCATCGGCCGGTCCAGATCCTGTGGTTCGGATCGGACGAGTTCCTGCTCGCGACCTCGAGCATATTCGTGGCCGCGATCGTAGGCGGACTTGTCGGCTGGGCGCTCATCGCCGCCCTTCTCCTTTTCATCCCGTGGAAGCGGACCAAGCCCAGGGGCTATCTGCCCCACCTGGCCTGGCGCTGGGGCCTTGTTTCCTTTCCTTATTATCCGGGTCCGACCCAGACCCGTTTCTTCGAGTGAGCATGATGGGCATGTTCGGACACAAAAGGACAAAGGAGGATCCGCTGCTGGGCAAACCGGCCAGCTACGGCATCCATCGCTACCTGCAGGGCTCGGCCAACCTGTTCGAGGAGAACCGGCTGCTCAAGGTCGCCATCGCCGGCATGTTCGGCGTCACCGCCGTGCTGGGCGTGGTCATCTACACGACCAACCAGAATGCCCGGACCGTGATCGTCCCCTTCGGCGCCACCGGCGATCTTCACGTCTCGGGCAACACGCCGTCCGAGGCCTATATCGTTGCCATGACGCGCAACATCGTGGCGCTGTCGGGAACATGGTCGGCCTATTCGGCGGACCGGCAATTCCAGGAGCTGCTCGGGCTCGTCCACCCATCGGCCTATGGCGCGATGCGCGACAGCCTCAACGCCGTGCTCGACGAACTGGCGAACAACCCGACGCTGTCGATTGCCACCTACATCCGCAACGATCAGCCGGTCCGATGGACCGCCCATGAGATCGTCGTCCCGGTCGAGAAGGTCCGCGTCATCGGCGGCGTGATCCGCAAATTCCGGGGCATACTGCGCATCGGCTACGGCATCGAAAATGGCCGCTTCTGGCTGACGCGTGTTTCCGAGGAGCAGTTCGATGTCGAAACACGCTGAAGTGATTTCGAAGCAGGCGGGCACGCCTGCTGGCTCGGAAATCACGGCAACCAGAAATTTCCACGGCGTACCTGCGTGCGCCACCCTATCCGGGCTCGCCTTGCTGTTGCTGGCCATGCCGGCCTCGGCGCAGACGCTCCATGCCCTGCCCGATCAGACCAGCCGGATCCGCCTCTCCAACCGCGACATCAATCATGTCGTCTGCGAGGGCGGCGAAATCGAGGACATCAAATTCTCCGCCGAAAAAGGCCTTGCCGTCGAAAAGGGTGGCTCGGACGCCTGGATCAAGTTCCTCACCCGCGAGATTGACGACGCGGGCCAGGTCACCCGCAGCTATGTGACGCAGCCATCGGAATTCTTCATCAGCTGCAACGGCGCCACCTATCCGCTCTATGCCGAACCGGCGGAGATCCCGGCGCAGACGGTGGTGCTTGTCGCTGGCGCCCGGCAGCGCGCGCAGGCCAATAGCGAGTTGATGGCCGCTCTGGCTGATGAAGATCGCGCGGTCTCGATCACCATGGCTCTGCTCGATAACCGCGTCCCCGCCTCTTTCAGCGAGATCGCGCCGTCGGGCGGCATGATCGCCATCGCGGCAGCGCCGAGCCTGTCAATCGCCGAGCAACGCCGTATCGCCGTTGAGGGCGCGGGGCTCTCTGCTTCCGAATATCATATCCGAACCACGGCCGAGGTGACGCTGGACGAGCGCCTGCTGGTCGATGCGGCTTTTGGGGCAGGCATTTTCTCGGTCACGCTGGACCGCATCCGTCTTGATGCCGGTGAAACGGCCCGCCTGATCGTGGTGCGCCGGGGAGTCGGGCAATGAGCGGCGAGATGGACAAAGACCCGGTGGAGACGCCGGAAGGCCTGTCCCTCTATCAGGCACATCTTGCCGCGCAGAGCGCTGGGCAAAAGGATGAGGCAATGCGCCGTCCGTCCCCGGCCTTGCTCGATTGGAAGGCGCAATGGGCCAAATTGTCCGCGCGGCAGAAGCTGCGCGCGCGCCAACTCGCCGTTGGTGTTGCCGTCGGCGCGCTGGGGATCGGCCTTTATGCAGCGTCCGGCAGCAAGGAGGAAGCCAAGCCTGCCGATCCCGCGGCATCGCTCAACATGGGCGCAGGTCTGCGCGGCGACAGCCTTGAGGTAAAACTGCGCGGGGATTTGAAGAAGGTTCTCGACGGGCAGCAACTGCTTGGTGACAGGGTCAGCGCGATCGAGGAAGGCAAGGTAGTTCCCGGATCACGTGCCCCGGGAACTTCGGGCGGAAGGACAGCTGTCGGCGGTCAAAGCATCGATGGTGATCTGCCTCCCGCGCTGCCCGGCAGCGTGCCCGCCCTGCCCTATCCTCCAGAAACCGGCGACATAAGCGCGGATGCCAACAGGCTGCCCGCACCTCCCACCGGGCCGGTTGCGCCGCCTGCCCCGCCCGCACCGCCGGTCGAGAAGACGGTGGGCGCGATCGGGTCGGCAACCAGTCAGGTCGTGCCGACAGGCACGGCTGATGCATCGGCCTCATCCAAAAAAAAGAATCGGACGATCTATTTACCGCCTGGTTTCATGAAAGCGCGGCTCCTGACCGGGATCGACGCGCTGGCGAGCCGGGACGCGACCAGTAATCCTGAACCCATCATCGCCCGGGTGCAGGCGCCCGCGGTCCTGCCCAATGAGGTGAAGGCCAACCTCGCCGGCTGCTTCGTGGTCGGCAACGCCACCGGGAGTCTTGCCAAGGAGCGGGTCGAGGTCCAACTCGTCTCCCTATCCTGCGTGGATTTCGACGAGCATTCGATCGTCGATCAACCGGTCAAGGGCTTCTTCGTCGATACCGACGGCAAGAAGGGTCTGTCGGGCAAGGTGGTGACGCGGGCCGGGGCGACGCTGGCGCGCGCCTTCATCGCCGGGACCATCAGCGGCATCTCGCAGTCGGTGGAAAGCACGTTCGGCAACACCTCGACCTCAGCCTTGGGAACGGTGCGCACGCTTGATGCCGGCGATGCTGCAAAGACGGGCATTGCCGGCGGGCTCTCCAAATCCTCGGACAAGCTCACCGACTTCTATCTCGATCTCGCCCGTCAGGCTGGTCCCATCGTCGAGGTGGGTGCCGCCAAGGATGTGGTCGTCGTGATCCAGGAGGGCGCCACCCTCGAAATCAAACCCGGCGCGGGAGCCAAATTCTGATGTCCGCGCCCATGGGAGACAAAGCCATGAAGATGCTCCGACCCTGCCTTCTCGTCCTTCCCCTTCTCGCGCTACCAGGCTGCGCGACCATGGGATCGGTGATGTCGCCCTATAGCGAGAAATTCTCGTGCAAGAATAGCGACCATGGCCAGTGCATTCATCCGGGCCAGGCCTATGCCGATGCGGTCGCAGGCCGTGCCTCCAGATCCGATCCTGCCGTCACCCATGATCGCAAACTGCTTGCACCGGACAAGAAGCGAGCCCGCGGTATGGACAAGGGGCCCGCCAGGCTTGCGGCGACACCCTCGGCTATGGCGCAAACTGGCCAGGGCAATGTCGGCGCGCTGATCGAGGGGCCGCAATCGCCGATGCTGCGCCCTTCGCGCACGATCCGGACCTTGATCCTCCCCTATGCGGACAAGCAGCGCCCCGACCGGCTTTATATGGCGCGTTATGTCTATTCGATCATCGACCGGCCGGCCTGGGTTGTCGGCGACTATCTGGTCGAGCCCGGCGGACGAACGCCCGCGCCGCCGGTGCTGCGTACGTTACGCGAGCCCGAACCGGACGCCGTGGATGCCCCGACCGGAGAGTCCGCGCCGCTGGCCGTCCATCCGGAGAACCGGCCATGACCGCGCGGCCCGCTCACAAAAATCTCAGCTACCAGCGCCTGCGCGCCGCCGTGACCCGCGACGCCTATTCCGACTTCCTGCCGATGGTCGCCTGGGTCGAGGAGGAGGAAGCCTTCCTGTGCATCGACGATGGCTGGGGCCAGGCCTGGGAGTTGGTCCCGTCCGCCTATATGTTCGCCCATGTGCAACAGGCGTTGCTCGGCCTCCTCAATATCCATTTCCCCGAAGGCACGGTCCTCCAGCTTATCACCTTCGCCGATCCGCTGATCGATCCGGCGCTTGACGCCTATCTCGATTTGAAGATCCGGCCAGACCCGCTGGTGCAGGCCTCGGCCCGGCGAACGGCGGACTATCTGCGCGCCGGAACCAGGGGGCTCGATGCGCTCCATGCCATCCCGGTGCGCAATTTCCGGCTGTTTCTTGTCATCAAGACGCGGGTCAGCCTCGGCGCCGACCTGCGCCGCCAGGTCGAAGAGCAGCTGGCGAAGATGGGTATCCGGCGTTTGCCGCCGGACGAACTGGTCAGTTTCTATCGCCGGATCTTCAACGGCGTCTTCGCGCCCGCGCCCGGCGTGTTCCTCAGCGAAAGCATCGGCGGCATGCCCGCCCCTTCCATCGCACGGCAGATCATCGAGGCTGGCCCGGACCTTTGCTTCGAAGGCCCCGAGGTCTTCCTCGGCAACCAAGTGGCGCGCTGCCTGACGCCCAAGGCGCCGGCGCGGCGGATCACCGCCGAGCGCGCCAATCGCCTCCTGGGCGGGATGCGCGGGAGCGCAGAAGACAGCGATCAGATCGGAGGGCCGTTCCTCTATTGCCTCTCGGTTCTGTTCGACCACTCGCAGTTCGAGATTCACAAGCGCGCGCAGATCCTTTCGGCGCAGAAGGCCGCCGGCAGCTTCGCGGTGGAGGTCGGCAAGCAGATCGAGGAAATCGGCTGGATCCTCGACGAGGCGTCGAACAGCCGGTTCGTTTCGGTGATCCCTTGCCTGTGGGTGTTCGGCCGCGACGGCGCGCAGGCGCGCGAAATGGCGGCCCGCGCCAAGCGGCTGTGGGAATCCGAACCCCTGCCCTTCATGGTGCAGGAGGAGAGTTATCTGCTCCCGGTCCTGCTGGCCGCCAGCCTGCCCTTCGGCCTCTACCCGGAAAAGCGCACATTGAAGCTGCTGGAGCGGGACTTCCGCATGCCGGTCAAGGCCGCAACCTTGATGGCGCCCGTGCAGACCGATTTTCGCGGGGGCGGCCGCCCGGCCTTGCTCTATGTCGGGCGCAAGGGCCAGCTTATCACGCTCGATCTCTTCGACCCGCGGATCAACAATTATAATTTCATCGTCTCGGCCGAGTCCGGGGCAGGCAAGAGTTTCCTGCTCAATAATCTCTGCCAACAATATTATGCGCAGGGCGCGCTCATCCGGATCATCGATATCGGTGGCAGCTACCGCAAGCTCTGCACGCTCTGCTCGGGCCGTTATATCGACATCGGCGAGGAGCGCCTCGTCCTCAATCCCTTCGACATGGGGCTCGCGCTCGATGGCGAGGACAAGCAGTCGGCTATCGCCATGGCCGTCGCGATCGTCGCGGAAATGGCGAACGCCTCCACCCGCAAGCCGGTGACGACTTCGGAATGGAATCTGCTCAAGTCCGCCGTGCAGTGGACGGTCGATAGCGGGCGGGGCGAAGACGGCATCGACGCGGTGCGCGACTGGCTGGGGCATTATCCCGACAATGCCGCCTCCGATCTCGACCGGGTCGACCATCTCGTGCCAGTCGCGCGCGAACTGGCGTTCAACCTGCGCGATTTCGGGTCGCAGGGTGCTTATGGCCATTTCTTCAACGGTCCCTCGACGCTCGACATCTCGCGCGACGAGTTCGTGGTGCTGGAGCTCGAACGCTTAAAAGCGCTCCCGGACCTCTTTAACGTGATCGTGATGGTGGTGGTGAACGCGGTCACGCAGGAACTCTATCTCTCGGCCCGCGACAAGCCCCGCTTCGTGCTGTGCGACGAGGCCGCGCAGTTCATGACCCGCAGCGACGGGCAGGATCTCTCCCGTCTCGCCGAGGCGTTCGGCCAGGGCTATCGCCGCGCGCGCAAATATCAGGGGAGCTTTGGCATCGTGCTCCAAAGCATGAACGACCTCATGCTCTTTGGCGGCACCGGACAGGTTATCCTGGAAAATGCCGCGACCAAATTCCTGCTCCAGGGCTCCACCTATGACAAGGCGGTGGACAACAAGATCCTCGACTATTCGGGGTTCGTCCTCGATCTCCTGAAATCGGTCCGCAACGCCAAGCCCAACTATTCGGAAGTCTTCATCGACTCGCCGCTGGGCCTCGGCATCGCACGGCTCGTGGTCGATCCGTTCAGCTACTGGATCAACACCTCGGCCCCCAATGAGGTGGCCGCGTTCGAAGCCCTGGTGCGGGCCGGCCGCAACCCGTTGGAGGCGGTGTGCGAATTGGCCAGCGTCGATCCCGCTCAGGTGCTTGGCAGCGCTGCCGGGAACTGGAGGGCGGCATGATGCACAAGCCCGCGCCCCATCCTGATCAGTTGGCGCTCGACTGGGAAAAGGACCCCGCGATCGAGGCAATGATCGAGGCCCGCATCGCCAGCCGCGCGGAAGCTGCCGCCTTCCAATGGCGGCTGCGCCTGGTGGGCATTGAGACCTGCATGATGGCCAGCCTCGTCGTCGCGGCCGGCCTCGCGCTCGACCAGCCGCCGCTTCAGACCATTCGCACAGGGCTTATCGTCGCCGGCGCATGCTTTGCGAGCGGGATGCTTCTCATCGGCTTGTCGGGCGCATGCGGGATGCTTCTCACGCGTTTGCCGCGCTGGAGGCGCAAATGACCGACAGGATCGAACCCTTCACACCCAAAATGATCGACGACATCGGGGCGATCTGCCGCTGCAAGCGCTATCCTGGAGAGAGTCAGAATGATTTTCTGGGTCGCGCGATCCTGTCGCTTCACGAGACCAACGGCGAGTGCGCGCGCAGCCTTGAGACGGCTGACCAGTTGATAGCAGGGTTTCTGAAGGACGCTCGACGCATCCCCGTGCTGGGTCCCGTCATGCAGATCTGCTGCGCCGTTTTTCCGCTCATTCCGTTGATGTTTCTGCTCGGCCGTCCCGTCGTCGTCTACGCTTTGTGGCTTGGTATTGTCTGCCTTGGGCCTGTCGTCGCAGACGCCGGATTCAAGCTGTTCTGCCGTCTTCCGGTTCGTTCCGAGCCGGCAGAGGTCGAACCGGTATGAACGGCATTTTCTCCTCCACGCCAGCGCCTGGGTCCATCCGCCTCCTTGTCGGCAGCCAGGGCTTGCTGCTCGTGCAGTGCTCTATCTCCTGGCAGTTGCCCGACCTGCCCGGCCTGTTCCGGGTTCTTGTCGTACTCATGGCGATCGTCGCAACAGCGGCGCTGATCACCTCCATCATCGGCGAGGATCGCGATAGTCGCGAGCCCTATTGGAGACGGCGTCATGGTCGCTAGATCGGTGCGCCGCCCTGTCCGCCGTCTCCAAACTCTCTCGGGACTGTTGGCCCTGTCGGCACTGGCGCCATTGGCGGTGATGACACCCTCGGTAGTCACGGCCGCGACCAGCACCATCGGCCGCACCTGGCCGATCGCCGAGCCCGACGCACTGAGCGAGATCGAGGGCCGGGCGGCCCATGTTCCCGATATGAAAACTGCTTTCGGTCCGCGCGCAGGCTGGTCGGCGATGAAGGCAGCCACGCTGGGGATCGCACAAGCCGACCGGAACCGCTCGGTGGTCCCCCTCTATACCCTTGATCAGGACATCCGCCTACCCGATGGGAAGCTGCTCTACGCAAAAGGCTACAGCTTCAATCCGCTCGCTTATGTCTCGCTCCCGCAGCGACTCATTGTCGTGCGCCCGCGTGATCTCGCCTGGGCGCTGCGTACCGCAAGGCCCGCCGATTTCATCCTGCTCGCCGCCGGCGCTGCCAAGGACGCCGACGCGATGACGCTTGGCGAGCGCCACGGCCGCGCGCTGTTCCTGCTTGAGGAACGCGTCAAGGCACGGCTCGGCCTGACCGTCGCGCCGGTGATCATCGCGCAGGCGGGGCAAAAGCTGGTGCTGACCGAAGTCGTCATGCCCCCAAACCAGCGGAGGGCCGCGCGATGAGGATGCTCTCGATCCGAAACATCCTGACGCTCGGCTCCGCCTTTGCGGCACTGGCGATCGCGTCTCCCGCGCATGCCTCCAAATGCGAGGCCGGCACAGTGTTCAATCCGATCACCAAAGTTCGCTGGAACTGCATCTTCCCGATCACCATCGGCGGGGTGAAGGTGGGGCCCAGCGACCCCTTAAGCAAGGCGCTCGACGCCCAGTCGGCATCCAAGCCTCTTTGCGCCTGCCGCAAGGGCGTGACCTTCTGGTTCGGGGTGAAGGTCAGTTTCTGGTCGCCCAACCGCATGGTCGACGTGGTGACCGAGCCGGGATGCATGATGGCGCTTGGCGCCGACATCATGCCGACCGGCGGCAAGTTGCAGGGGAGCCAGAGCAGCCTCGCCGACGGCACCAACACCGCCAAGATGTTCGCGCAGATGCATTATTATATCGCGCCGGTCTGGAAGATGCTCGACATGTTCACCGACCTGCCCTGCATCGAGGATAATGGCTTCGACGTGGCGCTGATCACCGAGGTGCTGCCGACATGGCAGTCGGCGACGCTGGGCGCGATCATCCAGCCCGAGGCGATCCTGTTCGGCAATCCGGCCGCAGGCTTGGCCTGCATGGCCGACAGCGCCGCTGCGGCCGCCGGTAAGGTCGTCGATCCGCTCTTCTGGTGCATGGGGAGCTGGGGGGCGACCTATCCGATCGCCGGCGACATCCATTTTGGCGACAGCGTCGAGGCCTGGGCGGGTCTGGCCGCCCGCGGCGTCTTCATGATGGGGCGGCTTGGCGCACTCACGGTCAGTTCGGCGGACGGCTGTTCCTTCATCCCCCAGCCGGTCTGGACCAAGAGCCGCTACAAATTCCAGCTGATGGAACCGGTCAAGGGCGGCCAGTGCGTCAATGTCGGGCGGCCCGGCGCGCTGTGGACCAGCGCCAAGCACGCGCCGGGCAAGGACAATGCGCAGTTCATGCTCTTTGAAAAGGCGATCTGCTGCGCCGGAGTGTCGACGCCATGAGCAGCGGGTCGACTTCCCATAGCCGCGTGCGATCGCCTGGGATCAGCCGATGGTCTGCCCGTCACCCCATGGAGCCAGGCGTTTCCCATGCGGTCAGACCGGCGTCGCGTCCCCCCTGCGGCGTCGGTCGGACGGTCGGCGTGGCCACAGATGCAGACGATAATGCGGCATCCCCCTCCTCGCCGCATATGGTCGTGGCCACGCTGACCGTTTTTGAGGGACAGGCCGTGTTCCGGGCTGAGCTTCCCGAGCGTGCTCCCGGCGCGCTGCTGTTCCGGCTGCGGCGCGGATCCCGGCAGATCATACCGAGCGAGGTTTGGCCATGAGGTCAGGCACCCTGCTCCTAGTCGCGGCGCTCAGCCTGCCTGCCCCGCTTCACGCGCAAACGGCCGAAGACCGCGCCCGCGCTGCGGCAGCCGCCGCGCGGGCGAAGAGCGCGGACAGCGATGCGCTGCTCGGCAATTACGTCACGCCGGGGCTGGCGGGACAGCCCGTCACCACGGTCGATACCTCGAAGGCGTTCACGCCCAACCTTGCCTGCCGGAAAAGCGCGACATTGCTCGAGCTGCTCGCCCAGCCCAATGCGACCGGCGATATCGGTACGCTCAGCATCTCGCGGGACAGCGATCTCGATGGCAGCTTCGATGAGGCATTGACCGTCCCCGTTCCTGCCTCGGGCATCTGCGCCAACGGGATCATTTCCTGCACACCAGGCACCTGGGACGCGTGCCGCTTCTTCCGCTGGGACGCTTCCGCGTCTGAATCGCTCAAGCTTTCGCAGGTCGAGCTGACCGATCTTGCCGGTTGTTACTGCGTCAACAACAGCTGCGGCAACAATCTGGTCTGGGGCAATATGGCCTCGGTGCTCAAAGATCTGGGCGGCGGCGTTGTCGGCGCGCTCACCACGGCCGATCCGCGCATCGGCGTGGCGCAGGCCTCCATCGACGGCCCGGTCATCCGCTATACTGGCGCGCAGACGACATCGTGCAGCGCAGAGCCTCGGATCGGGGTCACGGCGTACAAGGCCAATCCGGGCGCCATAGCCGGTGATGCCTATGGCGCAGCGCAAGCGAGCAGCGTGTTCCAGGCACTTTCCGCTTCTTCGACCGGAACCGGCACGTCGCAGGTGAGCCGAAGCTGCACCATCACCCGGCAGATCGCGCAGGAAGAGATGACCGCCGAGAAGATCATCGATCGCGTGTCCGGCGGCTACGCGACCTATGCCTCAAATTCCAGCAGCCGTACCTTCGTCATGGGTTCGCCGAGCGACAACAGCCTCTCGGGAAGATCCTGCACCCTCTTTGATTTTCATATGACGCTGCGGGTCAAGGAGGCCGAAAGGCTTCAGCAGGTTCTTCTGACGCGCTTTGGCGGTGACGATTGGGCGCAGATACGGATCGATGGCGAACTGGTCGGCTCGGGTCCGGAAGGCTGGACTGGATCCGGACTGCCGCCGGGCAAATGCGAAAAGAAGGGCGCCTTCTATGTCTATCCCAATCTCGATCTCACAGCGAAGCTGACGCAAGGCGATCACGATATCTGGCTGCGTGCCGCGGTCGCCGACGGCGGCGAAGCCTATGCCTCCATCGAAGCGAAAGTGGACGTCGGCTGCAAAACGACCGAGCAGCTTGTCGACACCTGTTCGGGCTATGCATCGAACGACGCATGTCGCCTCGACGACGAAGAGGTGGATGGGGTCACCACCTACCGCAACGGCGTCAACACCGGACTCACCCCCCTGCCCCAGACCCGGTTGATGGGCACCGGCGCGTGCACGACGCAGATCAGCCGCGATTTCTTCGAGCGTAAACGCAGCTATGCCTGCACGGTCGATCTGGGCGCGGTCTCGCGGCCCGATCTCTCCCGCGGCGCCTATATCATCGATCATTCAACCGAGACGCTGCTTGCCGACCGGGTAAGGAATGCCGATGGCGGCTATAGCCTTACGACCCGCGCTTTCTCGCTTCCCGTGTTCGGCAGCGTCAATGCCTGCGAGCCCATCTGCAAGACCCGCAAGGCGCAGGCGAACACCGCCGCCGCGCCCGACGGCGTCACCGGAGCGAGACAGACCGATCCCATAGGCTGGGACACATTCTACCATGCCTGTCAGGACAGCAATGTCTGCCCCGCAGGCGAGGGCGAGGAACTAGTGCAGGGCTGCGGCTGCATCGATGATTTTCCCGAAGCGGTGGTGATGATGCAGACGGTGCGCCTGGGCGGCGCCGACATGGTCTGCACGAGTGCAGCGCGATGAGGCCCGCACGCGCCTTGCTCTTGGGATTCATTCTTGTCACGGCCAGCCTGTCCCTATTCCCTCCGACCGCGATGGCGCAGCCTCTCTGCGCCGTCGACCTCAACGGCAATGGTGATGCCGCTGACAACGGCGAGACGGCACGCTGCCATCTGACCGGATCGGGCGGATGGATGTGCCCTATTGGCGAAACCCCTTGTCAGGCGGATCGGGCCGGAGCGATGCACTGCCCGCTGGGCGATCAATATGCCTGCGCCGTGCCGGCAAGCGGCGGCGCGCCGACTTGCTCGGCCAATAGCTGTATCGACACCAGCGCCAACCCGATCGTCGAGGAGCCGCCGGTCGATGATCCGGGGGTCGAGGCCGATGGTGCCATCGATGCGGACGGCAATTGTCTTGGCGCGATCGAGATCTTTTCCGGACGCGCTGTGCGCTGCCGGCCGGCCGGTCTCAGCACGACCTTCCAGAATTGCTGCAAGGACAAGGGCAAGATCTTGCATGACGGCATGGGCGGTTCGATCTCGTCTATTTCGACCAAGAT
>NZ_DATKFP010000200.1:0-4510 GCF_035511395.1 Sphingobium sp. | reverse complement strand
GCTGGGCGCGCTGGCAACGCGGCTGGCCGGATCATCGGATATTTTCGACGGCGCGGCAACCCGGACCGTCAATTTCCTTGCCGCGCATGACGGTTTCACTCTCGCCGACCTGACCGCCTATGAAGCCCGGCGCAATGAAGCCAATGGCGAGCAGAATCGCGATGGTCACGGCGAAAATTTCAGCTGGAATAACGGGATCGAAGGTCCGAGCGGCGATCCGACAGTACAGGCGGCACGGCGGCGGGACGCAAAGGCATTGCTGTCCACGCTCTTCCTGTCGCGCGGGACGATCATGCTAACCGCGGGCGACGAGTTCGGCCGCAGCCAGCAGGGCAACAATAATGCCTATGCGCAGGACAATTCGATCGGCTGGGTCGACTGGGCGGCACGCGATGGGGAACTGGAGAGACATGCCTTCGCCATGGCAGCGCTACGGGCAGGAACACCCGTATTGCGCGAGGTCGCGCTGCTGTCCGACACGGACGTGGAGTGGCTGGACGAACAGGGGCAGCCGCTGACCGTGGTGCAATGGGAAGATCCGCAGCGTCGCGGGCTTGCGCTGCGCTATCGCACGACAGGCCTCGCCATCTGCATCAACGGTAGCCTGGAGGACTGCGCATTTCACCTGCCGGAGGGCATCGTCATGGTCGCCGCCCGCAGCATCGCGGTCAGTCCACCGGCACGCTGAACAGATCGGGCCGCCGCAGCCGAAGCGCCATCAGCAATATCGCCAGCTTGCCATCGGCCAGTTGCTTGCGCGCCATCATCGTCCAGAGCGCGTCCAGCGACAGTTCGTAGACGGTGATATTCTCCTGCTCGTCGGGATGGCCGCCGCCTTCCTCGATCCTGTCCTCCTCGCGATATTCGGCGAGATAATAGTCGATCTTCTCGGTAACGACGCTGGGAATGCTCCAGATCTGGCCGACATGGGTGAGGTCGCCCAGCCGCACGCCCGCCTCCTCCAGCGCCTCGCGCCGGGTGCAGCTTTCTGCTTCCTCGTCGATCAGGCCGGCAATGGCCTCCATCATGTCCGGCAGCCCGGCCTGCGTAACGGGCGCTCGCGGCATCGAGACCGTGAGGGCTACCCGTCGCTCCGGATCATAGGGCAGGACGGCAACGGCAGGGCGCATTTCCACGATATGACGTTCGAACTCGTCGCCGCTGTCTGCCTGGACATGGGCCATGTGCAGGTTGAGCCAGTCTTCGTAGATGAGTTGCGTCGACAGAATCTTGGTCATGGGCACTCCGATGCGAATGGCGGCACGCTAGGCCAGTCGACCAGAAGGGCCAAGTGCATAGCGTCGCACCATATCCAATGGGGCTAGAAAGTGGCATTTGGAGGCATGGCTCCTGTCCGTCAGGACCAGGCGGATGCTGCGCGCTTGGGCGGGGTGCGGCCAAGATCTTCATTTTCCTGAACGCGCCTGTCTTGACTACAGGAAAATCCAGCAATTCGACGAAGCGGAAGAGCAACAAAGGACAGCGACATTCGCCAGAGATGGCCAGGCATGGCGATCCGGGGGCATTGGAAGGGGCTGCAAACGCCCCCTTTAACCGTCGCGTCTACTCCGCTTGAGCGACGCCGTAACTCCTCTGCCCAAATCCTTTCTGCCTGAACCTCGCTTACTCTCGTCAGCATAGTGTTCAGGTCGAGGGCAGGGAGCATCAACATGAAAATCGTGCTGTTGGCAGGCGGATTGGGATCGCGCCTGGCGGAAGAAACGGTTCACGTTCCCAAGCCGATGGTCGAGGTTGGCGGCAAGCCGATCATCCTCCACGTCATGGATATCTACGCCCAGCACGGCTTCACCGACTTCGTCGTCGCGTGCGGTTACAAGATGATGCTGATGAAGAAGTTCTTCCATGATCTTCATTTCATGAACAACGACTTCACCGTTCAGGTCGGCAACGGGACGATCGCGCTGCGGCAGAGCCGTTCTATCGACTGGAATATTTCGGTGGTCGACACGGGCGAATTGACCATGACCGGCGGGCGTCTGCTGCGGCTGCGCGAATGGCTGGAAAACGACACTTTCATGGTGACCTATTCCGATGGCGTGGGCGACGTTGATATCGGCAAGGCGCTGGAATTCCATCGCTCCCATGGCGGGCTGGCGACGGTGACGGCGGTGCAGCCGCCGGCACGCTTCGGCAATCTGGAACTGGATGGCGGGCGTGTCGTCGAATTCACGGAGAAGGTCCGCAAGCATGAAACCTGGATCAATGGCGGCTTCTTCATCTTCGAGCCGGGCGTGCTCGATTATCTGAGCGGGGATGAAGAACCGCTGGAGCAGGCGCCGTTGGCGCGGCTTGCGGCCGACGGCGAACTGTTTGCGTACAAGCATACCGGCTTCTGGCATCCGATGGACACGATCCGCGATCGTGACCATCTGAACCAGCTATGTGCAGCCGCCTCTCCGCCGTGGCTTCCGACCAAAGCACGGCCCGTCGTTACCGCATATGAACGGGCAAGCGCTGATGCCTGATCAGCGGTTCGACGAAGAGCGGCTGAGCCGCGCGCTGGCAGGTCGCCGCATTCTCTTGACCGGTCATACCGGGTTCAAGGGCGGCTGGCTGGCGTTGTGGCTCCGGCGGCTGGGCGCCGACACTACCGCGGTCGCACTACCCCCGTGCGACCGCGGACCCAGCTTGTTCGAGGCGATCGATGTCGATGGCCTAGTGGATCATCGCTTGTGCGACATTCGCGACGAAGCGGCCTTTGCGCAAACGGTAATGGATCTCGATCCCGATCTGGTGATCCACATGGCGGCGCAGGCGCTGGTGCGGCCATCCTATGTCTCGCCGGTCGAGACCTTCCAGACCAATGTGGTTGGCACGGCGGTCGTTCTCGACGCCGCACGCCGCTTCCAATCGCTCAAGGGCGTGGTCGTAGTGACGAGCGACAAATGCTACGACAATCAGGGCTGGGACTGGGGCTATCGCGAAAGCGACCGGCTGGGCGGCAGCGACCCCTATAGCGCGTCCAAAGGCTGCGCCGAACTGGTGGTGGACTCCTATCGCCGCTCCTTCTTCGCCGAACCCGACAGTCCGATATTGGCCTCGGTTCGCGCCGGCAATGTCTTTGGCGGAGGCGACTGGAGCGTCGACCGGCTGGTGCCCGATATCATCCGTGCGGTCGAGGCGGGCAAGCCGGTGCAGATTCGCAATCCGGCGAGCGTTCGGCCCTGGCAACATGTGCTGGAGCCGCTGGCAGGATATCTGATGCTGGCGGCGCGGATGCTGGAGGGCGACCGCACTATCGGCGGCGCATGGAATTTCGGGCCGGATGCCGATGCGACAGTGGACGTCGCGACCCTGGCCGGGATGGTGGAAAGCGCCTGGGGCAGGGGAGCGCCGAACTTCGTCTTCGGCGATCCGGCCAAGTCGCCGCCCGAAGCGGCGATCCTGCGGCTGGACAGTCAGAAAGCCCGCGAGCGGCTGGGCTGGCGGCCTCGCCTGACGCTGGCGGATGCGGTGGCGCTGACCGTGGAATGGTATCGGGCCGGGCTTGCCGGCCGTCGCGACCTGCGTCTGCTCAGCGAGCGGCAGATCGCTCGCTATGTCATGGGCGTCCGCCCTGCAACGCTACCACAATTTGATCCGGTATTTCGGGAGGCTGCCGCATGCGCGTAAATTACGGCCAGAGCGTCCATGGACAGGCGGAGATCGACGCGGTCGTTTCCGTCCTGAAAGGGTCGACCCAGATGGGCGCGCATGTGCGCGACATGGAGGCGCGCGTCGCGGCGCTGTTTGCGAAGCGGCACGGCATCATGGTCAATTCCGGTTCGTCCGCCAATTATCTGGCCGTCGAACTGCTGCGTCTGCCGGCGGGAAGCGAGGTGATCACGCCTGCGCTGACATTCGCCACGACGGTGGCGCCGATCGTGCGCAACGGGTTGATCCCCGCCTTCGTCGACGTGCGGGAAGGCACCTATAATATCGACGAGGATTTGCTGGAATCCATGATCACGTCGCGCACGCGGGCGATGATGATCCCCTCGCTGATCGGGAATCTGCCCGACTGGGACCGGCTGCGCGAAATTGCCGACTGGCATAATCTGATCCTGATCGAGGACAGCGCGGACACGCTGGGCGCGACGCTGCGCGGACGGTCTACCGGGCTTCGGTCGCACATCAGCACCACCAGCTTCTATGGCTCGCACGTCATCAACGCGGCGGGCAATGGCGGCATGCTGTGCGTCAATGACGAAGCATGGGGACGGCGTGGGTTGTTGTTGCGATCATGGGGGCGTTCATCGTCCATCTTCGTCGATTCCGAGGCGATCGAGCGCCGCTTCGACGTGACGCTGGGCGACATTCCCTATGACGCGAAGTTCCTGTTCGAGGAGTTGGGCTATAATATGGAGCCGTCCGAAATGGGCGCGGCATTCGGGCTGGTGCAGTTGGACAAGCTGGATACGAACATCAGCCTTCGCGAATATAATTTCGAGCGGCATCTGAACTTCTTTTCGCAATATGAGGACTGGTTCATCCTGCCGCGACAACTGTC